>CAKPKQ010000009.1 GCA_934167305.1 uncultured Clostridia bacterium
CAAATATGCTATTCATTGTTCCTTCACCTTTTGTATCTGTTAGAAACTCTGTACGATAACCTATTAAACCTCTTGCAGGGATTTTGAATTCTACCTTTGTATGTCCTGCTTCTGCTGGTTCCATATTTATCATTTCAGCTTTTCTTCTTCCAAGTTTTTCAATAACATTTCCTATACAATCATCTGGCACATTTACAACCAATCTTTCAATTGGCTCACATTTTACACCATCAATTTCTTTAAAAATAACTTTTGGACGAGATACTAAAAGTTCAAATCCTTCTCTTCTCATTGTTTCTATTAATACTGATAAATGTAACTCTCCACGTCCACATACTTCAAAACTATCTGGTGTATCTGTTTCTTTTACACGTAAGCTTACATTTCTTTCTAGTTCTTTAAATAATCTATCACGAATATGTCTTGATGTAACAAATTGTCCTTCTTTACCAGCTAAAGGTCCGTTATTAACACTAAAAGTCATAGATACTGTTGGTTCATCAATGTCAACAAAGTCGATTTTCTCTGGGTTATTTACATCACAAACAGTTTCTCCAATATTAATATCACTAATACCAGAAATACATACTATATCTCCAGCACCAACTTCTTCTACTTCAGTTCTTTTTAATCCTTGATAAGTAAATAATTTAGCAATTTTTCCTTGTGCTATTTTGTCGTCTTTTTTACAAATAGCAACACTTTGACCAGCTTTAATTGTTCCACGTTCTACTCTACCAACTGCTAATCTTCCTAAATAATCATCATAATCAATATTAGAAACTAATAATTGCATTGTTCCATCTTGCTCACATGCTGGTGGGTTTATGTTTTTGATAATTGTATCAAAAATACATGTTACATTATCACTTTCATCTGTTAAATTCATTTTAGCAATTCCATTTTTTGCAGATGCATATACAACTGGGAAATCTAGTTGTTCGTCATTCGCATTTAACTCAATAAATAACTCTAGAACTTTGTCAACAACCTTTAATGGATCTGCACCTGGTCTATCTATTTTATTTATAACAACTATTGGTTTTAAATTTAATGCTAAAGATTTCTTTAAAACTTCTCTAGTTTGAGGCATTGGTCCTTCAAAAGCATCAACTAATAAAAGTACACCATCTACCATTTTAAGTACACGTTCTACTTCTCCTCCAAAATCAGCATGCCCAGGCGTATCAACAATATTTATTTTTATTCCATTATACATAACTGATGTATTTTTAGAAAGAATTGTAATTCCTCTTTCTTTTTCAATATCTCCTGAATCCATTACTCTTTCAGATACTTGTTCATTTTCTCTAAATACATGGCTTTGTCTTAAAAGAGCATCAACTAATGTAGTTTTACCATGATCTACGTGTGCGATAATTGCTATGTTTCTAATATTTTGATTATTCATTTTTTATTACCCCTATCTATAATTTATACATTTAATAGTCTAACATTTCAATTATACTCTATTGATTTTTGTTTGTCAACATAATAATGTTATCCATTATATCTTTACTTACTTTTTCTAATACTTCTTTTTCTGGTTTGCTTGTTTTATACTCACTAAAATCTAATGGTTTACCATAATATATAGTCACTTTGTGGAATGGCTTCATTTCTCCTGAAATATTTACTGGTATTACAGGCACACCAGTTCTTAATGCCATAAATGCTGCTCCATTTTGAGCTCTACCGTTTTTTGCCATTCCTTTTCTTGTTCCTTCTGGAAATAACATTAGTATTTCGCCATCTTTTAATACTTTTAAAGCATGTTTCATAGAGTCTAAATCCATTTTGCCTCTTTTAACTGGAAATACTAAGCACTTTTCACCTAACCAATATATAAATTTATTTTTGAATAGTTCTTCTTTTGCCATAACATGCATTCTTCTTTTGGTTGAAGATACTAAAATTGGTGCATCCCAGTTAGATTGGTGATTTGCACACATAATATATGCTCCTTCTTTTGGTACATTCTCTTGCCCTATTGTTTTTACTCTAAATACAATTATTGAAAATATATGTACTAAAAATACAATTACACTTCTAAGCATTTTATATTCTCCTTTATTTTAAATATTCATTTGCAAATTTACATTCTTTATAATCTAAATCATTCTTAGCTATATTTATTAGTTCATCTACCATTTCTTTAGTATATTTACTACTTTTCTTTTCATAAAATTTCTTTAATGGTTTTTGCATATCCATCATAACTTTTGTCGCTTTGTTTACATTCTGTTCCTGTAATAGCTTATTCATTTTCTGAATTTGATTTTCATATATAACTTTTCCAACTTTAGTATTTTTAATTTGTTCTAAAGTATTTTCTTCAGAAATGTCCTCTAATTTTATATATCTATCAGGAATTTTTTGTCCAAGCAATTTTTCAAAATCTTCATCTGTAACATTTTGAATTTTTCCATTTCTATATACTTCTGGAAAATCCGCTTCTGGCTTTTCATCTTTTGAATCTATATGTATTTTACATTCTAATTCAATGCTTTCACAAGATTTTCCAACTAATATTTTATATTCTCCTGCCTCTATCTCCCACTTTTTATTTTGTACATTATAATACTGAAAAGCAGAGTCATCTAAAGTAATATTTACTTCTTTTTCTTCATCTGGTTCTAGCTCAACTTTTGCAAACCCTTTTAATTCTTTTAATGGTTTAAAAATAGTAGGGTTACATTGTGACACATAAACTTGAGCAATTTCTTTTCCTTTTACTTTACCTGTGTTTTTTATTTTAAATGATACAATATTATTTTTTACATTTAAATTTGAATACTCAAAAGTTGTATAACTAAGTCCATATCCAAATGGATATAGCACCTTAATGTTATTCTTATCATAATATCTGTAACCAACATATATAGCTTCTTTATACTCTACACTTACTTCTGTACCCGGAAAATTGTTAAAACATGGTGTATCCTCTAGCTTTATAGGATAAGTTTCTGCAAGCTTTCCACTTGGATTTACTTTACCTAAAATACAGTTAACCATCGCTTTAGCTCCTGATTCTCCACCTAAATAGCCTGTTATGATTGCTTTTGCTTTATCTTTCCACTCCATAGTTATTGGTGCTCCATTTGATAAAACTACTATAATATTCTGGTTTACACTATATATACTTTCAATTAGTTTAATTTGATTTTTAGGAATTTCTAAGTTAGTTCTATCCATTCCTTCAGATTCATAATTTTCTGTTAATCCTAAAAATAGGATAACTACATCTTTGTTTTTTGCAACTTCTACAGCTTGATTAATTAGCTCTTTATCCTCATCTGTCTCAATTCTGTTATACCCTTTGGCATAATCAACTTCTATTTCATTTTGTATAAAGCAATCATAAGCATTTTCAACTTTATATGGATTTATTGTTGAACTACCTGCTCCTTGATACCTAGGATTCTTAGCCATATCTCCTATAAGTGCTATTTTTCTTTTATTTATTGGTAATATATTATTTTCATTTTTTAATAATACTATTGATTCCTGTGCTAATTTCATTGCAATCTCATGATGTTCTTCTTTATTGTAGTTATGTTCTATTACTTTACATTTAAATGCAATATTTAAAATTCTATCTACTATCTCATTTAAATATTCTTCACTTACTTTTCCGTCCTTAACTGCTTGTATTATTTCTTCTTTTCCATTACCTCTGCCACCAGGCATTTCTAATTCGTTACATGCTAATAATCCTTTTACTCTATCATTTTCAGCTCCCCAATCTGTAATAACTATTCCATCAAAGTTCCATTCTTTTTTCAAAATATTTAATAGTACTTCATTTTCAGTGCAATATTTACCATTTAACTTGTTATATGCACTCATAACAGACCATGGATTTGCTTCTTTTACAATCATTTCAAATGCTTTTAAATATATTTCTCTTAGTGTTCTTTCATCTACTACTACATTTACTGTTCTTCTTCTATTTTCTTGATTATTTACAGCAAAATGTTTTACACATGCTCCAACATTATTACTTTGTAAACCTTTTACATATTCTATAGCCATTATACCTGTTAAATATGGATCTTCTGAAAAATACTCAAAATTTCTACCGCCAAGTGGAGACCTTTTTATATTTACTCCAGGTCCTAATACTATATTTACATTTTCATTTTTGGCTTCTTCACCAAGTGTTTTGCCAAGTTTATATGCAACATTTTTATCCCAGCTATTTGCTATTGTTGCAGATGATGGAAAGCATATTGCAACTTCACTTTTATTTACACCTAAGTTATCTCCATTTTCTCTTTGAACTCTTAGTCCATGTGGTCCATCAGACATTTTTATAGATGGTATATTTAATCTTTCTATATTTTCACTATTCCAATAATCTTTTCCTACACATAAACTAGCCTTCTCCTCTAATGTCATTTTACTAATTATATTTTTATACTTCATATTTTTTACCTCGTGCTTATTATATAATATTTTAAACAAATTTGCAATTTATAGTTGACATTTTATGGTATACATAATATAATATTAAAAGTTTGTTTACACACATACATACAGACACTATCCGCTTATTTCGAATGGAGGTAATTATTATGACAAAGTTCAGCATTGTTATCCCTGCATATAATGCCGAAAAGTCCATCCGGAAATGTCTTGACAGCATTCTGGCCCAAACCTTCAGTGACTTCGAAATTGTAGTAATCAACGACGGATCCAAGGATAGCACCTTAGCAATTCTGAGAGAATATCTCAAAAAGACGAGGAAGCTCCGTGTGTACAGCTTTGAAAACTCTGGCGTGTCTATTACTCGTCAGCGGGGAATTAACCTTTCGAATGGTGAATACATCATTCTGGTAGATTCGGATGACACTGTCAACCCTGATCTGCTCGAAAAACTGTATACTGCCATTTGTGAGCATAATAACCCTGATATCATTCGCTATCAGGCAAAACTGTTAAACGATTGCGATTACAAAAACCATGATCGTTATAACTTTTTCGATGATAGCAAGGCGGTACTCTCTGGGCTTGACGCTTTGAAGGAATGGTCCATTCCTGGCAAGAAATATGCCGTTTATTGGCTCTTTGCCTTCAAGCGTAGTACGTTTTCCAACGTGCTGTTTTTTCCTAACCTGAAGTGCCATGAGGATCTTGCATTGATTCCACTCTTGGTGGCAGCTTCGAACATCGTTGTAACTCTGAGTTACATCGGGTATAACTATACCTGCAATAACCCGGGTAGCATTACCAATACCAAAAGCAAAGAGGCTGAAAGGTCTCGTGCAAAGGACTTTGTAAAAGCATATAAGTATGCAACTCAGAACTTTGCACGTCTCTTCACCGTTTCGCCTTTGGACTATGAGTTTTTTGTCAGTGATTTCGACAGACGTCTTCTTGACAAATATAACTCTTTGTCTGAAGAGTTGAAAGAAGAACTTGCTGAGTTGTTCGGTATTGAATAACCCCGGAGTGCTTTTAAAGCACTCCGGGGTTATTTTAATTATAATCGATTATTTTTTAATACTTTTTCCATTAATGCATCTTGTAAAGTTTTTGAAAAATTAATATTTAATTTTTCAGCTCTTTCATTTAGCCAAAATGGTATTGTTAAATTTTTCTTTACAGATTTTCTACTTCCATATTTTTGACTATATGCTCCTAAATCAAGTAATAACAATGTTACAAATCCGTTTTCATTTTCTAATTTTATATCTTTTATATTACTTGCCTTAGGAATTTCTTCATTATTTTCTACAGATGTCAGTAACCAACCTAATGCTGCATCTTCTGCCATTTGAATTGCTTCTTCAATTGTATCACCTTGTGTACAACAACCCAATAAATCCGGAAATTGTACGCTAAATCCACCATCATCTTCTTTATAAAAACACGCAGGATAAACTATTTTCATTAACTTTCCTCCTTAATACCAGCTTGTTTTAATATTGCATTTAAAGTTCCTTTCTTTACATCTCCTCTATGTTTTGGTATTGTTACTTTTCCGTGGTTTTATTCTATGCTTATATTGTATATGAGATCCAACAGAATCATAGTAATACCATCCATCTCTTTTTAGCATTTTTTCTAATTCGATAAATGTCATATTTTTCCTTTCTAAATAATAACACGTATAATGCGTATTGTCAATATTTTCTTTTAATTTGGGAATTTTTTAAGATTTAAAATTAAAATGATTTAAATTATCGTTCAAAATAACATAATTAAATTTTCTTACACTTTCCAGTGCATTGCGTCTTATTTACTTGAAAGTGTAAGTATTGTTAAAAAAACTATTGATTTCTTTCCTTCTCTAGTGGAACTACTTTCAATGTATAGCCCATAGAATATAACATTTTCATTAATGTACTAACCATTGGAGAGTTAGTTCCATTTTCTATTCTAGCTATTGCAGGTTGTTTTATACCACTTATATCACTTAACTGTTGTTGTGTAAGATTTTTTTCTTTTCTTGCTTTAATAACAGCTTGAATGATTTCTTCTTCTACTCTAATCTCTTCTTCTTGTTCCTTAGTAAGTTTTAAATTTTCTCTTACTTCTTTCCAAGTTAAATCTTTTTTAACCATTTAAATCATTCCTTTCCTTATATTCCTTTAGTAATCTCTTTGCTTTTTCAATTTCCCTCTGCGGTGTTTTCTGAGTTTGTTTCATAAAATAGTTTAATAATATAAATGTACCTTTATTAATACACGAAAAAAATATTCTATCTCTTAAAGGCCTTAGTTCCCATATATCTGATTCAAGATATTTAATATACGGCTCACCTAGTTTCAGTCCATTTTCAGATAGCTGATCTATATATGCAACAATTTTATTTAGTTTTATTCGTTTATTCTTATTTTGGCTCTGTCTTTGTAATTCATTAATATAATTTTCTAATTCACTTATTTCTTTTTCATTTTTGAAAAAAATAATTTTATACATTTAGTCTACCTTTCAAATTGCGCAATTCTATTATAACATATTTGTTATAATAATGTCAATTATATTTAGATTTCTATTTGGAAATTTTTTAAGATTTAAAATTAAAATGATTTAAATTATGAATATATAATATAACTATTAATAAGTATCGTCAAGAAAAATCGTTCGACATAATTTTACAAAAAGTAAAAGAGAAATGCCTTAACATTTCTCTTCAATTTTTTTATCACTCTTTAATGCTCTATATATTGAAATTATTATCAAAACAGCTAATATTCCTGTCAGAACTCCTAAACTATCTATTCCAACATCCACTATGCTTGGACCTCTGCCTGGCACAAAACTTTGGTGAAACTCGTCTGATGCTGCATATAGAACTCCAACTAGCATACTTATAATCCACTTTTTGTATAGTCTAATATCAAATGTACTCATAAATGCCATTATCCATACACCAACTAAGGCATATATAGAAAAGTGTGCTAATTTTCTAATTATTGGATTACCATGTTCTACCATCTTTATTTTGATTTCTTCACTTAATTCTTTGGTATATGGAAAAACATCTATTATTTTTCTTAATACCCCATTACTTATTCCATCAGACTCTTCTGCTATTTGAGAAGAAAATTTGAAAATAATTGCAAATGTAGTTAATAATAGTAGCATAAATATAGTTCTTATAATTATTATTTTCATATTGATTATTCACCTAAAACTTTATCTATTTTATCTTTAGCATCATTTACAGATGTAGATGATGGTACCATTACATATAAAGGTGTACTACCCATTGAGTATGTTGATGAACTTGCTCCTGTACCAGTAAGTGAATTTGTTTTTACAGACCAAGATGACATATTATTTATTTGATCTTTTACTAATGCACTAATATCATCTTGTGCAATATTAGTTTGGAAACTTCCTTTTAGTGCCTCAAGAATGTCTGTATATTTGGTTAATAATGTAGTACTATTTAATACTTTTTTTATAACGGCTTCAATAACAGCTTGTTGATTTTTTACTCTTTGATTATCTCCTGAATTAAATGCATATCTTTCTCTACTAAATGCCAAAGCTGCAGCTCCCTTTACATTATAGTTATATCCTTTTTTAAATGTATAGTACGTATAATCACTCGTAGTAGTGAAATCATAATCAGAATATATATCTATTCCTCCCAACTTGTCGACCAGCTTGATTACAGTTGTGAAGTTTACCCTAACATAATAATCTATTTTAGTATCTAATAAGTCTTCAACTGTTTTTATAGTTTCATTTACACCATATATTCCAGAATGTGTTAACTTATCTTTTGCTCCATAACTATGAAGTGTAACATAATAGTCTCTTGGAATTGATGTTAGTAATACTTCATGTGTTTCGGTATTTACTGTTGCAAGGATATTAGCATCACTTCTTGATACATTACTTATACTTCCTGTTGTATCTATTCCACTAATGTATACATTAAATTTTCCACTCTTAATACTATTTTTAGAAGTCGTTTCTACTATTTTTGTACTAGTTTGTAAATCATGTTTTTCTGTATATATAATTTTAGTATTTGCTCTAAATTCTTTTATTTCATCAGAAATCATATTATATTGAGTTAAACTAATTAAGGCTATATCTATATTTTTTTGTAATAAATCGTTTCCTATACCTGTTAAATTGTCTTTTGTATTGAATGTAACTTTAACTTTATTTGATATTTTAGTTTTTACATCATTAGGCACTTGAAACATATATATCTTTTTGTCAGATATATCATCTATTTTAGCATATGAACTATCTTTTTGAACCACAATATAGTAGTCTTCAGTTTCTGTTGCTTCTTGTAATACTTCCCCTAAAAAGCTACTGGTTGCTAATGCATATTTGGTTACATAAATATACACTCCAGAGATAAATAAAATTATTATAAGGCTTATAACGGTTAACTTATATGTTTTATGTTTTTTTAATAATCCAATTGCCATTGCAAGTGTAAAGACTATTTCAGCTATTGTAAATATAGCAATTACCCAACCAGGTAATAAGTTCATTTTTAATATTGAAATGTAAAATATTATTGTAATAACAACATAAACAAATACTATCAATTTAAAAAACGAGTTAAGCCCTTTACTACTTCTCTTTCTTTTTTTGCTTGTAGTTGTACTTTCTGCCTTCATTCTTTTTCCTTGTGACATTTTGTCCTCCTTTAAAGGTTATCTTCCTATAGAATAATATTCAACTTCTTCCTTTTTCATATCATCTAAATCATATATATTTCTTCCATCATATACTAATGGAGTTTTCATTAATTCTTTATATTTTTTTGGCTTTATAGATTTTATTTCATTCCACTCTGTAAATATAAAACATACGTTAGCATCTTTTAATGCATCTTCTGCATTGCTTACATATACAATTTGATCTGGATATTTCTTTTTAAAGTTATCTATTCCAACTGGATCATATGCATATATTTTTGCACCTTGTTTTAATAATAGTTCTACATTGTCTAGTGATGGTGCCTCTCTTAAATCATCTGTACCAGGTTTAAAAGTTAATCCCAAAACAGCAACTTTAAGCCCATTAAATGTAATAAGTCTGTCACTTGCTTTTTTAAATAATTTTGTTTTTTGAGCTGTATTAACATCAACTGCTGCTTCAACGGTTTTAAGTGTATATCCATATTGCTTTGCTAAGTATTTTAAAGCTTTAGTGTCTTTTGGGAAACAACTTCCACCATAACCAATACCTGCCCTTAAAAAGTTAGCTCCTATTCTATCATCATATTTCATACCTTCTGCAACATCTTCTATGTTTGCACCTACTAATTCACAAAGATTAGCAATATCATTCATGTATGAAATCTTTAATGCTAAGAAATCGTTTGAAGCATATTTTATCATTTCTGCACTTCTTCTATTAACAGAAACTATAGGTAAACCAAATGGTTTATATATTTCTAATAATTTAGCTTCGGCTTCTTTACTTTCTGTTCCTATTATAATTCTTTTGGCTTGTAGAGTATCTCTTACAGCTGTTCCTTGTGCTAAAAATTCTGGATTACTTGCAACTTCAATTTTAATATTTTTATTTGGTAAAGAATCTTTTATAAATTGTTCTACTTTATCATTTGTTCCAATTGGAACTGTAGATTTTACAACAACTAGGCAATCATGTTCAACAGATTCTGCAATTTGTCTAGAAACTGTAGCAACATAACTAAGGTTTGCAGAACCATCTGGTTGTTCAGGTGTTCCAACTCCTATAAATATTGCATCAACATCTTTATATGCACTTTTATAATCTGTAGTATAATCAATTCTTCCTTCTTTATAATTTTTTTTCATTAGTTCTTCTAGGTCTTGTTCATATATTGGTGATTTTCCACTTTTCATCATTTCTACTTTGTTTTCATCAACATCAACACAAACTACATTATGTCCCTTTTCTGCAAAACATACACCTGCTACTAGTCCTACATATCCTGTTCCTGCTACTGCTATTTTCATAATTTACCTCCTAAAAATTATTTTATAAATATAAATCTTTATTTATTTTATACCATTTCACAAAATTTTCAATGCCTTCTTTAAAAGAAGTTTTTGGTTCATAGCCTATTATTTTTTTTGCTTTTGATACATCTGCAAAAGTTCTTTCAACATCTCCTGGTTGCATAGGCAATTGATTAATTTTGGGCTCTTTTCCTAATGCTTCTCCAATTGTTTGTATCATTTCTTTTAATGTTACTGGTGAAGAATTTCCCAAATTTAAAATTTCATAAACATTTGAATTGTTTTCAACATAGCTTATTGATTTAATTACTCCGTCTACAATGTCATCAATATATGTATAATCTCTTGATGTTGAACCGTCTCCAAACATGGGTATTTCTTTATCTTCTAACATTAATCTTGTAAATTTATTTATTGCTAAGTCTGGTCTTTGCTTTGGACCATATACTGTAAAAAATCTAAGCATTATAACATTAAAATTAAATAATTTATGATATACATGTGTCATAACTTCATTTGCTTTTTTAGTTGCTGCGTATGGGCTAATTGCAAAATCCACTATCATATCTTCTTTAAATGGCACTGTTTTACAGTTACCATATACACTACTAGATGATGCCATTACTAAATTAGTAATGTTATGTATTTTCATTTCTTCTAATATGTTTTGAGTTCCAACACAGTTTACCTCTTGATATAACACTGGATTTTCAATTGATGGTCTAACACCTGCCATTGCAGCTAAATGTATAACCACATCAATTTTATTTTCATTAAAAACTTCTTTTACAGCTTGTCCGTCTCTAATATCTGTTCTATATAATTTAAAGTTGTCATTTTTACTTAGCTCTTTTACATTATTTTCTTTTATGCTTGGATTGTAAAAATCGCAAAAGTTATCTATTCCTATAACTTTGTTTCCTTCTTTTAATAACCTTTCTGCTAGACTAGATCCAATAAATCCAGCTGCACCAGTAATTAAATATGTTTTCATATTATTTTTTTTGCACCTCTCCTTCTTCATATGGTATCGTATTTCTTTTATTTTTCAAGATTCTATCTAATAAATATTCAATTTTCAGTAAATTAAATATTTTAATTCTTATTATATCTATAATACTGCAAATACAATATATAGCTAAAATAGTTAATACCGTTTGAATAATTAATTGCATAAAGCCATTTCCTGTATAATTAATAAATATTTTTGAAATTATATTATTTCTTACTATTTCGTTATCATGTATCAAATATACACCTAATGTAGCATTTGACATTAGTATTACAAATTTCTTTAACTTATTTATTTTAATATTTGAAAAAAGTAAAAGTAAAAATATTGCAGCAGCTAATATTGTGGGTGAAGTATAACGAT
This sequence comes from uncultured Clostridia bacterium, assembly GCA_934167305.1. Taxonomy (GTDB): domain Bacteria; phylum Bacillota; class Clostridia; order TANB77; family CAG-508; genus CAG-273. Next base: position 11,815 of record CAKPKQ010000009.1, read on the forward strand.
CTAATATATTATTATAATTATTTAACCCTATACTATCAAAAAGGAATTTAAATCCAAAAGTAACAGCACACATTATTATATATCCCAACATCATTTTATATTTTCTAAACTTTTCGACTTCAACATGTTTCCCAAAATATGCACCAATTATATACAATATACAAAGCCATAGCATACTATATCCACCATTTAGTTTAAATGCATCATAAGCAGATATTGGGAAAAATTTTAATATTGTAAAAATAACTGAAAAGATTAACGTCATAGCTATGATTATTTTTTTCGATTTTTTCTTTTCAATAGTATTTATAGCTTGATTAAATAATGGAGCTAATAACATCATACCGAAATATGCTGTTATATACCAATATCTTTCTGTCATTATTGGGAAGAATGAATTATAAATCTGCGTATGTGATACACTAGATTTATTTACAAAAAAAGTAATAGCCGTAATTCCTACGGAGTAAAACAAAACTTCTATCCATATTTTAATAATTCTTTTTACCTTTATTTCTGTTTTAATTCCTACAAAGCCACTTATAATTGCATAGCAGTTTACAGCACAAGCCATAAATACTTCCAACGCACTAAAAAATTGATATCTACTCGAACCAACTTCAAGACTTTTTAAAATACTTCCATGATTTATAGCATGTGATGTTACAATCATTAACATAGCTAAAATTTTTAATAAATCTACTCCAATTATTCTAGTGCTATTTTTTTGTTTCTCCACTTAAATTTTCCTCCTCAACTTAAGTAATAGTCTAAATGTTCTTTTTTTATTTTTGTTAATGTTATATACCATTTCTTAGTTATAACATTATTTATTTTTAATAATCGTACTTTATCAAATCGAAAAGGAACATACAAGTAAATATACTTTCCATCATCTATAATACTAGATTTGTACAATACAATATTGTTATAAAAATAATCTTTAGTTTTGCAATATATATTTTCTTTTCTAACATTATCAAAATTTATTCCATCATTAGAAGTTGCAATATATAATCCATATTTTCTATCTATGAACAGTATATAATATTTATCTTCTATCCTTTTAACTTCTCCATGCCACAAATTTCCTTCATACTTATTAATATTAATTTTCAATGGACTTGTCCATTTATTTAAGTCATAACTCTCCTTTAGATATACTCTATTTCTATTAAAGTAAAAATATTTGTATTTGTTGTTTTCATAAACTATACTCATACTCATATAGCATTCTTTCTCACCTTTGTCCATAAATATCTTCTCAGGATCAGTCCATTTTTTTCCATCTTTTGATGTTATTCTATATACAATATGGTCATTTGCTTTATCATCATATTCTACTGTATATCTATACCAAATTTCTAATTTATCAGTATATATTAAGTTTGGATCATTATAATATGTTTTTGGATTAACCCTATCTATTATTGGTAATAGTGGATCTTTTGTACCATCAATCTTCTCAAAATTTATTCCATCATTTGAAACAACTATACATGGATTTTCTAAATACAATTTACAATCATGATACGGCGTATGCACCATCCAGTATTTATATCCACAAAATCCATCCTTAAAATATAAAACTGACGGATGTGTCAACTCTCCTGTTCCATCAAATGTCTCAATTTTCAGGTGTTTTGCGTATAATTCGTCACTATCGGTATAATTATTATATTTTTTATATTGTATTTTCTTTTTAATTCTGTCTATATTTATAAAATTTAGATTAAAAAATATCTTATAAAATAAGACTAACATTAAAATTGCAATTATCCCCATTTGAATTAATATTTTCCACTTTCCATAATATAAAAGAAATGCAATTATTACTAAAATTATAGCAAAAAATATAGTCAAAAATACCCTATTGCATATAATTTTTTTTATTTTTTTTCTTAAATATTCATTCATAAAATCTCCTTATTTTTTGATTTTTAATCCTAAAGCCCCAATCTTTCCAATAAGTGTATGTCCGCAAGTTATATTGTAATATGATATTGGTTCACCACCAAAATTTATTTTAAATTTATCTATCCCATTTGGGTTTTCATATGAAAATATTCCACCTAAATCATACTGTTCAATCCCTATAGACTTAAAATATTTCATATCTTCCCAGTGTAAGAATTTATTTGCCCTACCTATTATATTTTTCTTATCATTGCTTGCTCTAAATGTTGAACAAGAATATAAAAATCTAACTTTTTTGTTATCATATGTATATACATGATATACTAAATTTTCTACTTCATCACTCGCCACACTAAAATATATCATGTCATTTTTTATATATCTTTCAAAACTTTCAATATTTAATCTTGTATCCAAGCCCTTTTCTTTATACATTTCATCATAGCAGACATGAAATTCATCAACTAATTCTTTTTTTTCGTCAAGTTGTTTAGATGTGTACATATTAATTTTTATGTTTTCTTTGATAGATCTGTTAATTTCATATTTAACAGTCTTATTAATATCATTAAATATTTCTTCCTCACTTTTTTTTAAATCAATAATCAATGTTTGTTGTTTATTACAAATACAACCTGCTATTTGAGAAGGAAAACCCCATATATGTAACACATCAGCATTAATATTTTTCCATTCATCTTCATTATCTGCAAACCACACATCTGCCGACTTTAACCTAAAATTATTTTTATATACAAAATACTTCATACTTCTTTCTCCTCATTTAATTAAAGCTTCCCATTTTTCCAATATTTTTCGTATATTGAATTCCTGTGCTTTGTTTTTGCATTTTTTTCCAATTTCTTCTCTCAACGTAGGGTTTCTAGCTAGTAATTCCATAGCATTTGCGAGTTCTTCGATATTATAATTTTTTACAATAATGCCTTGTCCTTCTGTTAATATCTCTGGTATGCATGGTAAATCAAATGCAATAATTGGTTGCCCACATTCCATTGCCTCTAGCACAGTCATTGGCATGCCTTCCATTCTTGAAGACAAAACAAAAAAATCCGAGTTCCTATATTCTTCAATAATATTTTCTTTTTTCCCTGTAAGTAATACATTTCTTTGTAAATTATACTCGTTTATTAATTGCTGTAACTTCTGGCGTTGTTCGCCTTCTCCAACAATTCGTAATTTCCAACCTTTATTTCTTTCATTAAATATTTTGAAAGCTTCTATAAGTAAATCAAAACCTTTCACATTATGGTATCTCCCAACAGCCAAAATAGTTTTAGTTTCATTATAATCTTTTATACTAGTTTCAAAACTTGTAGGGTTATATATTACATTTACGTCTACTCCAAACTTTTTCTTAATATAATTAGCATCTGCTTTTGTTAACACTATATATTTATCTAAGTACAATAAGGCTCTTTTGAATATAGCTTCTTGATGCCATAATAAAACATCTTTCCATTCAAAATGTCTAACACTACTGCTATGTTGCCATCCTATAAATTTTGTCCCATTTTTTTTCAGCAGTGTCAAAATCATACTATATACAGCGCCAACTCCTATCACACAATCATACTTCTCAGTATCAATCTTTTTTTGTAATCTTTTTATTGCAAAAATATTTCTGCCATAGTATATAAAGCTTAGAAATTTCTCTTTATCTTTTAATAAATTTGTATTATTATTTATCTTTTCAAATACTTTAACCCAACAAAACAAAGCTTTTAAAATCAAATCTGTTCCCTTTATATATTCAAGTTTTACATTATTATTTAGTCCATATTCATTATAATTATTTTTTTTATCTTTATTATTATAGAGGATAGTAACTTGGTTTCCTTTTTTAGCAAATTCATTTGCTAGTCTAACCGTACATCTCTGTGCTCCTCCCATGTAATGTATATTATCTATTAAAAAGCATATTTTCATTTTTTACTCCTCGTCAATAGTTCCTTAATATCTGAAACTATATTTTTATTAAGCATTACTGTAGTTAATACAATTACTATAGTTGATATGCTAAAAATAATTATAGCATAAATTATCCAATCTAAATATGACAAAACATTAATTCTAATGAATTTACATGTAAAATATATTAAAGTATACTGTATTATACTTAAAAATATCTTTTTCAAACTAATAAAAATTTTTCTTTCCAAGATTTCTTTAGATACATATCTAACAAACGAAAAACCTCTATATACAACTGAGCACAAAGTTCCAACTGCAACTCCAACTATACCATGTTTTTGAACAAGTACCAATGAAATAATAATATTTATCCCAACTTCTATCCACGATCCTATCTTTGTTTCTTTAAACTTTCCTGCATCAAATGCAAGCGAATTATATGGAGTTTTAATTGCTTGACAAAAATAAGCAGTTACCAAAAAGAAAGCAAACAGATTTTGAATATAATCTACATCATTAATTTCCATAGTATATATTGATACAAATGGCACAATTAATACATTTGTACATACAAATATTATTGTAATAATCATCATATAAATAGATTCATATATATCAAATGCATGTCTTAGTTTTTCTTTTTCCTTTTTAGCATACATATCTCCAAACATGGCATCTGATCCTGTTGTAAAACTATTAATAAGAGTTATTACACTAGAAACTATCATGCTATATACTGAATATATTGCAACACTTGCCATGTTGCTAAATATTGTTAATAGTGCCACATCTGTATTTGTATTTATAATACCTGCTATATGCTGAGATAGACCATCTCTTTTGCTTGGTATAACATAATTTTTATCGCATTTTTTTAAATTAATATTATAATGTTTTTTTACGTATATGACTTGTAATATTGGTCTTAGTATAAATATTAATGAACTCGCTAACTTTACTAATCTAATATCAAGTTTTAAATATGTTAATAACAATATAAATAGTACATTTATTACATATGTTATAACCTGTATTATAGATATAATATATGTTTTTTGATCAGCCTGTAAAAAAAGTTTATATATCATCCCCAAAAAGTACTCAAAAAATGTACTTAATGCCATAATGACTATCAACCCAGCTGTAAGTGAAACATCAAAAACAGATGCTGATTTTGTCATTGGATAAAACACACATAATATTACTACATATATAATAAAAGCTATCGCTATTTTATTAAAAAACTTTTGGGTACTGTATAATATAGCACTTATTTTACTTTCATTTTTTTCAGCAATTGGTTTATATAAAATTGATTTAACCACAAGCCCAATTCCAGATTCTAGTAATGTAATATATGCTAAAAATTGTGTTATTGAAGTTGTAAGAGCATATACTTCTGATCCATATCCTTTCATCAATATTTTCGGTACAACAAATCCGCATATAATATATATTACTTGTGAAGCCAACGTAAATATTATATTTTTAATAGTTTTTTCCTTTCGCATTTTCACTCCATTATTGTATTTATTTTAAATTATATTTTTTAGTTAAATATTTTCTTTTTTCCTCACTACTTAATTTTTTAGTATAATCACAATCATTTTTATGCTTTTCATAGTACTCATCTATGCTTTTTATAATTTTTGCAGGTACACCACCGACAATAGAGTTGTCTGGGACATCTTTGGTTACAACTGCTCCACAACCGATTATACAATTATTTCCAATCGTAACATTTGGCATAATTATCGAATTCATACCAATATGTACATTGTCCTTAATTATAATTCTTCCAAATATATCGGCATTTTCCAGTTGTTTTGTATTTCTAAGTACCCAAATTCCACCATCATGTGTAACGAACTTGCATCCACTTGTAATCCTCACATTATCCCCCACTGATATTAAATAGGGTTCACTTCCCCATAGTATATCTGAGTAAAATTCACAATCTTTTCCTACTTTAACTCCTAATGATTTTGCATAATCTACAGGATTCATAATTTTTCTCTTAAAAAAATCTATCACACTCATATTTTTTCTCCGTTTATAAAATTGAATATTAAGTTTGCATAAATAATATATTGTAGTATGGCATTATTCCACTAGAATACCACATCCTATATATTCTAAATATGTAATATGCAAGTACTATGATTATTACACCAAAGCAATAAAATTTTACATATTTATTTGATATATATTTTTTATAATATTCTGTTAAATCTCCCAATAATAAAATCATTGGTAAGTCAAAGAATAATAATACTCTATATGCAGCATTTATTGCAATAAAAGTTGGTAATACTAAACTTAAAAAATAGATTATTTTATAATATCCATAATGATTACACCTTTTTAGATAATCTTTGAAACCTGGCGTGAATATCATTAATATATATACTATAAAGTATGGAATATAGCCCCATAATGAGATTTGTATTCTGTTGACATAATTAGCATAGCCTGTATTAGCCATAATAATTTTCATTAAAGGAAAACATATTACTGGCACTATAATACAAATTATATTTAGTATAACAATCTTCTTTCTATTTTCTAAAAATTCATTTGGAAAATATTTATAAAATATAATAGCAATAAATAACAATATAGCAATATAATGATTCAAATATGCTAGCATTGCTAAAATAATACTACATCTTATTTTATTTTTACTAAGGAAACTCAATGCCACACATCCCAAAAGAGCTGAAATACAATTTCGGACTATATTAAAACTCTTTAGTAAAGGTAAATATGCTAATATAAACCATATACATTTATTTTCTTCGTCGACCTCTTTATCAACATAATATATTATACAGCTTATCATTAGTGCATTTACTATAATTAGAAAAGTTCTATATGTTCCACCTAATATTTTAACTAAAAACATTGTATTATAAAATAGGTATTCATAACTATTTAAACGTATTGTTTCTTTTATATCAAATTTTATATATTTTACAGCATTAAAATAATCAATATATGTATTAGTATCAGTCCCTCCAACATTTTGTCCTATATATCTAAAAGATGAAAACATTACAAATATCCAAAATATTATAAAATAGTAAATATATTTCGTTTTTAATTTATATTTAAATATCTTAATTATACTTTCTTTTTTCTTTGCTATCACAGATTGTCTGAAACATATTGCAGTTACTATCGCAACTATTACATATAATAACAAAGACCACCAATTCCATTCTTTAACTATTTCCATTTAATATCTCCTAAAACCAACATGATTCATATTCTCCTATCATATCTTTAACTATATATCCTTTTTCTTCATATACTTTTCTATTACTATTTCTTATATCACTAATAGCTCTAATTGCATAATTCGCCCACATTTGACTATCATCACTCAAACTTCTATATATAAGTTTTCCTGTTATGTTAGCCTCTTTTGTGATAGTATCTGATAAAATGCATGGTAAATCTGTTGCTTGTGCTTCTATTATTACATTTGGCATTCCTTCAAAAAATGACGGAAATACAAAAACATCCATTGCCATATAGTATTCATTTATATTTGCAACTGGTGCAATGATTGTAACAAACTTATCTAATTCTAGTCTTTCAATTTTATCTCTAATTTCATTTTCTAACTCACCTTTACCTATAAGCAGTAAATGTGCATTATTATCTTTTTTATGTATTTCATTAAATATATCTATTAAAAATTTATGATTTTTTTGCTGATTAAACCTGCCAACATGTCCTACGATATGCTTATTTTCTAAGCCAAGCTCTTTTCTAATCTTCTCTCTTTTAATTTCATCAAATTCAAAAAGGCTGTAGTCCAATCCATTAGGCATTATTGTTACCTTTTTATTTTTTACAGCCTTTTTTCCAAATACAAATTCTGCTGCCTCTGTTGATGGGGCTAATTTTACATTTGGTATACACTTTGGCAAAAAAGAAAATGCCTTATTAATTACTTTATGAATGCCTTTTTCAGTCATTCCTGCATTGCTAGAACGATATATAAGTTTTTTTGCTCCACCACATTTAGCTGCAACTAGGTCAAGAGTTGCCAATGATTGTTGGCTTGTTCTTAATACAGACTTATAACCATTATCGTTTACAATTTTTTTTAATTCGATAAATGTTTTTATTGGATTTTTTGACTTGGCAGGAATGTGATATATTTTTCCTCCCATTGACCTTATTTCATCGTCATATGCTCCTGGTGCAGTAACTGCAAAATCCATTTGATATTTTGCTTTATCTATTTCTCTATATATTTTCATTAAAAATGTTTCTGCTCCGCCTCTGTCCATACTGCTAACTATACATAGTAGTCTATTAGGTTCAAAAGCTTCGTTTTTATTGTTCAAATTACTTTCTCCTTATTTTTCTATATTTTTATATAATACTTGCATTGCAGTCTCAGATTTAAATTTTGTTATTGATTGTAGTGTTTTATTTTTTATTTCTATAACTTTATTTATATCTTTCAGATTTTTCAATATATTTTCGAATTCTTTTAGATCATTCATGTTAAATAAAAATGAGTTTTCTTCATTAACTAAAATATCAGCATAGTTTTCCCACTTTGATGCAACCACTGGTACTCCTGCTGACAAAGCATCTATTATTGTTCCTGGAATTCCTTCTGTTTTAAATTTAGTTGGGAATAGTAATAAATAATATTTTTTTAAAACTTCCACTGATTTCTCCGAATCAACACATCCCGCATATTTAATATATGATGGTAATGTATTTTTTAATTTTTCAAATCTATCTACATAGCTTTTATCAATCGGCCCATAAATATCTAATGTGTAAACTATTTCATTTGTTTCTTCATTTATTTTCTTTACAACATCTATCGCATCTTCTATTCCTTTTTCTTTCATAACTCTCGAAAACGTACATAATTCTAAAGGTCTGCTATATTCATATTTCAAATCTTTTTCATTCAATATTTGTATGCTTTTAAAATTAACTAATATTTCTACGTTTTTAATTGCAAGCTTTGATAAATCCTCTTTCATTTTAGTTGTTTCTACAAATACTTTAGAAAGTTTTCTTATTTCCTTTGTAAGCCATACTTTTGATGCTAACAACTCTGGTAACCATCCTCCAACAACTGCATAGAAAATTTTTTTGTGATAAAATTTATTCCAAAAATTAAAAAATGGTACAAATACTTTAACTCCATTATGTGCAGGTAAAATTATTAAATTTTCTGTATTTCTTAGCTCTTTTCTACATTTTCTAATAAAATATATCGGATGTTTTTTCCAATTAAACGTATCTATTTTACTAATATTTTCTTCTCCATATTTTTTTACAAGTTCATTGTATATATTTTTTGTTTTTACTGTTTGACCATCCAAAAAATTATTGTTTCCGGCCAAAATGACCACAAACACATACCTTGTTCATTACATTCTCCTTATTTTATGTGTAATATTTTTATCATTCCCCACCAGCAAATATGAAATGCTGAACGAATTACTGATAAGTGTTCTATTTCTCTATATAATTGCCAATGATATTTTATTAAACTTAATTTGTTACTTGATATTGAGTTGTTACGTATTCTATATTCCATCAAAACATCTGGCATTCCATATATAAATTTTTCTCTTTTTAGTATTTGAAGCCATAATGCATCATCATTTCTTTTACGTATATTAGGTACCTCAAATTTTCCTAGATTGTCGACATTATACATTACTGTTGAATTTCCAACTGGACAATCTAATAGTATTCTATTGTAATTTGCTTTTTTCTTTGTCTTTATAACTTTGTTTAATTTATTTCCTTCTTCGTCAATCTGTTCGTATGCTGTACACGTAAAATTGTAATTGTTTTTTTTCATAAACTCTAGTTGTTTTTCTAATTTTTCTTTTTTCCATAAGTCATCACTATCTAAAAATGCCATATAATTTCCTATTGCCATTTTCATAGCTGTAGTTCTAGCAACTGCTGCTCCGCTATTTTTTTCAAGTTTATGATATTTAATTCTTTTATCGTTAAAACTTTCTACAATTTCTTCTGTATTGTCATTTGAGCAATCATCTACAATTACTAATTCCCAATTCTCATATGTCTGGTTAAGCACTGATTCTATTGTTTCTTTAATAAATTTGGCACAATTATATGTTGGCATTATTATTGATACTAGTTCGTTTTCCATAAATTAAAATTCCTCATTTTTTATTTTAAAATACTGTTTTAAAACAAATTTTTATATCTTCCCATATATTAAATTTTTTAATATACTCTAAATTCCATTTCATTTTTTCTGGCAAAATTCTTTTAACATAAATATCGTCTATTTTTTCGCCTTTGCTTAGGTATTTGCTTATTATTTCATCTTCATCTTTGTATTCTATACTTGCTCTTGATGATATACCTGCTGGCATAAGTAAAGTTGCCCTCATTTCATTTGAATATTCTTTTACATATTTTTCAACTTCAGGTCTTGTTCCTACAAATGACATCTCACCTTTTATTACATTTAAAAGTTGAGGTAATTCATCTAATCTACATTTTCTTATTTTGTTTCCAACTTTTGTTATTCTTGGGTCTTGCCCCATTGTAACTAAGGCTCCTTTTTTATCTGCATCTTGCACCATTGTTCTGAATTTGAATATTCTGAATTTTTTGCCATATTTAGTTATTCTTTCTTGCCTATAAAACACTGGACCTTTTGATTCTAATTTTATCATTATTGCTAGTAATAGCATTATGGGAGATAAAATTATTAATAAAATCAAAGCTGCCAAGAAATCAAAAATTCTTTTTATTATTAAGCTAATCTTTTTATGTTTAAGAATTTCATAGTATTCTTTTGTTTCATTATTTTTCATACATTCTGGCAAGTCTTCATATTTTTTTAATATCATTTTGTATATTCCTCAACAATTTCTTTAAAGTTGTCTATAATATAATCTACTTGTTCATCTGTTAATTTACTATATAATGGTAAAGTAATTTCATTTTTATAAAAATCAAATGCATTAGGATAGTCTTTTATGTCAAAGCCTAATTTTTTGTATGCTGTAAGCATTGGAAGTGGTTTATAGTGTACATTACAAGCTATTCCTCTTTCTGCCATTTTTACTATTATTTCATTTCTTTGTTTCTCATCTATTCCATTTACTCTTACAAAATACAAATGTCCTGATGATCTATGATTTTCATCTTTATGATTTAGTAGCATTACTGGTAAATCTTTAAATGCTTCATTGCATTTTTTTATAATTTCGTGTCTTCTCTCTATTAGTCCTTCATATCTTTCCATTTGAGCAAGACCTATTCCTGCCATTATATCTGTCATATTGCATTTGTAATATGTGTCCACAATGTCATATTCCCATGCTCCTAATCCATTCTTGTGCATAGCATCTTTTGTTTGTCCATGTAAAGAAAGTAACTGATATTGTTTATATATTGCTTCATTATCTAAACCTTCTTTGCTTTTCCAAGTTGCAGCACCACCTTCTGCTGTTGTTAAATTTTTAACTGCATGAAATGAAAATGTTGTAAAATCTGCAAACTCTCCTGACATTTTTCCATCTTTTTGTGCTCCAAGTCCATGAGCACTATCTGATACAACAATTATTCTGTTATATAGTTCTTGTATTTCATTATTAGGTTTAAATAAATTTTTCTTTTCTTCTACTATTTTAAATATTTTATCATAATCAACTATAATTCCTGCTATATCAACTGGTATTATTACTTTTGTCTTTTCTGTAATAGCATTAGCAAGTTGTTCATAGTCCATCTCAAATGAATCTTTTTGTGTATCGACTAAAACCAATTTAGCACCTAAATGTGCAACTGGACTAGCTGAAGCTGTATATGTATAACTTGATGTTATTACTTCGTCTCCTTCTTTTACACCCAATATTCTTAATGTTAACTCAAGTGCTGCTGTTGCTGAATTTAAGCATACAGCTTTTTCTGTTTTACACAAACTTGCAATTTTTTTTTCAAATTGCTTGGTTTTTGGACCTGTAGTAATCCATCCTGATTTTAATGTATCTATAACTTGCTCAATTTCTTTTTCTCCAATATCTGGTGGTGAAAAAGGTATATTCATTTTTGTACTCATTTATTTCTCCTCCTTATTTACCTCTTCTGGTTCCTTAAATGTTGGTACTATTTCTTTGATGTATTTCTTTACTTCGCTATTTTCGTCTTTTTCAAGTTTTAATAGTTCTTTTAGCTTTTCCAATTTTTCTTCAAGCTCTTCCATTGTAATGCTCATTGGTTCTGTTATAAATATTTTGTTGTGTTTTGTTGATGTTAAACCTTCTTCTGACATTAATATTTCTTCATATAGCTTTTCTCCTGGTCTTAATCCAGTTATTTCTATTGGTATGTCTACATTTGGTTCATACCCTAACAATTTTATTAAACTAACTGCTAAGTCATATATTTTTACTGGTTCTCCCATATCTAGTACAAATATTTCTCCACCTTTTGCATATGTAACTGCTTGTAATATAAGTTGCACTGCTTCTGGTATTGTCATGAAAAATCTTGTAATGTCTTTATGAGTTACAGTAACTGGGCCGCCTCTTTCAATTTGTTTTTTAAATAGTGGTATAACTGAGCCATTACTTCCTAATACATTTCCAAATCTAACTGCTGCATATTCTGTCTTACTTACTTTATTTTTTGCTTGTATTATCATTTCACAAACTCTTTTACTTGCTCCCATTATATTTGTTGGGTTTACTGCCTTGTCTGTTGATATTAATACAAATTTTTCTACTTCATATTCATCTGCACAATTTACTACATTGTATGTTCCAAATACATTATTTTTAATTGCTTCTAACGGGCTTTTCTCCATTAATGGTACATGTTTATGTGCTGCTGCATGAAATACTATTTCAGGTTTGTATGTTTCAAAAACATTATTTAATCTTGCTTTATCTCTAACACTTGCTACAATTGCTTCTAAATTAAGTTTTGGGTATTCAGCTCTTAGTTCCATTTCTATATCATATAAATTGTTTTCATATATATCTACTATTACTAGTCTTTTAGGATCATATTTAACAATTTGTCTACATAGTTCTGAGCCTATTGAGCCACCACCACCTGTAACTAATACAGTTTTATTTTTTATTAATGAATTGATATTTTTATTATCTAAATGTACAGGATCTCTTCCAAGTAAATCTTCTATTTGTACATCTCTTAAACTGTTCATTGCTCCTTGTTTGTCAATTACTTCTTCAGTTGTTGGAAGCACCCTTGTTTTCACACCTGTTTCTTGGCATATTTCTAATATCTTTCTTCTTGAAATTGCATCTATTTTATTTATTGCAAAAAATATTAAATCAACATCTTTTTCCTTTGCAATTTTAGGTATATCATATCTTGTTCCAAGTACCTTAACTCCTAAGATATAGTGGTTTATTTTACTTATATCATCATCAATTATTCCTACAATATTGTATTTGTCTCTCATGTTGTTTTTTATAGCTATAATTATTTCTCTAGCTCCCATTCCTGCGCCAATTATAAGTAAATTATTAGCCTTATTATCTTGATTTTTATTTATTTTTTCATATTTCGACATTTTTCTGCTTAAAATTGATCTTCCTGCAAGTCTATACATTACAAACATTCCTGCCACTAATACACCAGCCAACACATTTGTCCTTAATGTAACAAACTCTAGATTAAATGCTTTGTCAACTATTGTAAGCACTGTTAATGATAAAAATGAACTTAATATATATTTTATATAATCTTTACCGACTTCATATCTCATCATATTTTGATACATACGAAAAATGTTTAAAAATATTTGGTAAATAGCAACTACTATAGCCATTTCAACAATAAACCTTTTTATATTTGTAATTTGCATATCTAAGAAAAGTAATGATGCAGTATAGCATCCTACAATAATTATTATATCTATTAATATTAAAAGAATATTTCTATTCTTTTTTATTATTTCTTTCATTTTGAATCCCCTTAATACTTTATTTTTTTATAGCTTATTCAACACTATCTATTTATGGAGCACACTGTGCTCCGCTACAATTTTTAATAGCTTACTTAACACTATCTATTTGATTTTTTGTGTAATTTGGTCTTTATTATTCTATAATATTAGCATATAAAAAGCAACCCTTTTACGACATTTTTCTAGCTAATTTGCATGAAAAAGCACCTACAATTTTTAAGTTGTAAGTGCTATTTTTTAATTATTTTTTTGTATATAATTCCAAGAATCTCTACACATATCTTCTAGGCTTTTTTCAGCTTTCCATCCTAATTCTTTTTCAGCTTTTTCTGGATTTGCATAACATGTTGCTATATCTCCAGGTCTTCTTTCAGTAATCCTATATTTTACTGTTTTACCTGTTGCTTTTTCAAATGCTTTAACTACATCTAATACACTATATCCTGTTCCTGTTCCTAAATTATAAATATACAATCCCTTTTGTTCTTTTTCTAATTTTTCTAGTGCATTTACATGTCCTTTTGCTAAATCTACTACATGTATATAATCTCTAACTCCTGTTCCATCTGGTGTATTATAATCGTTTCCAAATACTGATAGTTGCTCTAGTTGTCCACTTGCTACTCTTACTATATATGGCATTAGGTTATTTGGTATTCCATTTGGTTCTTCTCCTATTAATCCACTTTCATGTGAGCCAACTGGGTTGAAATATCTTAGTATGCAAATGTCCCAGTTATTGTCTGATTTATATACATCTTCTAGTATTTTTTCAATAAATAGTTTCGTTGTTCCATATGGATTAGTTGTTCCGCCAACTTTACATTCCTCTGTTATTGGAACTACTTCTGGGTCTCCATATACTGTTGCTGATGAACTAAATATAAATTTTTTACAATTGTACTCTTTCATTACATCTAAGAGAGTTAATGCTCCGCATATATTGTTTGTGTAATACTCTATTGGTTTTTTTACTGATTCTCCGACTGCTTTATAACCAGCGAAATTAATTACAGCTTCTATATTGTTTTCTTTGAATACCTTTTCTACTTCTTCTTTATTTGTGTAGTCTAATTCATAAAATTTAAAATCTTTTCCTGTTATTTGTTTTATTTTATCTAATACTTCCGGTTTACTATTTGAAAAATTATCAAGTATAATAACTTCTTTTCCTTTATTCAATAGTTCAACTGCTGTATGACTTCCAATATAGCCTGCTCCTCCTGGTAATAAAATTGCCATTTTAGTTTTCCTCCTTTTTATTAAAAATAATTTCTTTCACTTGTTCTTTTACTTGTTCAATTGATAACTTGGTTGTATCTATTACTATTGCGTCATCTGCTATTTTTAGTGCCCCTACTGGCTTATTCATATCATTGTAATCTCTTGTTTTTATTGCTTCTAGCACTTCTTCATATGTCATAGATATTCCTTTTTCTTGATTTTCTTTATATCTTCTTTTTGCTCTTTCTTCTACACTTGCATCCAAATATATTTTAACATTTGCATTTGGAAACACAACTGTAGTAATATCTCTTCCTTCCATTATTACATCTGTGTTTTGTGCCATTTTTCTTTGCATATCTACCATTATTTTTCTTACTTCTGGTATTGATGATACTGGTGAAACAAATGCAGATACTTCTTTGCTTCTAATTTCTTTACTTACATTTTCATTGTTTAAATATATCTGCTGTTCTCCATTTTCACTTTTCATCTTTATATCAATATTTTGAGCTATTTGTATAATTTTTTCTTTTTCTTTAATATTTGTTATTCCCTGTCTTAGTGTCTGAAGCGTAGCACATCTATACATCGCTCCTGTGTCTATATTCACAAGTCCTAGTTCCTTTGCTATTAGCTTTGTTATTGTTCCTTTTCCTGTTCCAGCTGGTCCATCAATTGCTACTATAAACGACATATCATTCCCTCCGATTTTTTTAATTATTCTTCTTTTTTCTCTTTTTCTGGTACATATACAGCTTTAGCAACAATAGTAATGTCTTTTACACTCATTGTTGTTAACCTTTCAATTTCTTTTTTTATTTTATCCTTAAATTCTCTTAGTGCTGTTAATATATTAAACCCAAAATTTATCGAAACTTCCATATATATAATTGGTCCTTCTGGAGTGCTTTCAACTCTTGTTCTCATAACTTTATGTATGGCTTCTGAACGTTTTGCTAAATACTCAGCAATTTGTCTAAATACTGAATCTGATATTGTAAATTTTCCCATATAACTAAAGGTTGGTCTTATTATAGATTTTTCAGCTATATATGGATCATTTCCTTTTCCTTTAAATTTAAATATCTGAAGTGGATCTAATATATAACCTGAAAAGTCTTTTTTTATTTCAAAAGTTGGCACTGGAATTACGTGTTTTCCTTGTGTTGTACGTATTCGTTTTGCTTCTTCCATTTCAGCTTCTGTAGCAACATCCTGAATATATATTCTTTTACAAGGTTTTGGAATTCCTAAGTTTTCTGTAATTTTATCAATCATTCCATCAGAAGTACCCAGAATCAATATAGACTCTGGTTTGTACTTTCTTATTGCTTTTCTCATTTCATTTCTGTCTTTTTCATTTATAAATATTGCTTTTTTTACAGTTTCTACTTTTGTTGGAGCCTTTTTTGCAGATGTTCCTGCAACAACATTATTTTCTGAAACAAGCAATCCATCATCAATAATATATTTTACATTATTTTCTTTTGCTACCATTTGTGCTCTATAGCTTTTGCCTGTACCTGATGGTCCAACAAATGAATATACTTTTATGTCATCAGTTGAATTTAAATTATTAAACAATTGCAATGTCTTTCTCCTTTTAAATATCTTTTTCAATTAAACAAATTGAATAATTATATTTATGATATTCTGTATAGAAAATATCTTGTTTTACAAGCTTTATTCTATCTCCATATTCTTCTTTAAATTTCTCGTATATACTATAATTATCAGAATCAACGAGCCATATTCTTCCTTGGTAGTTTTCTAAAACATCAAGGCTATTTGTATAAATCATTTCTTTTCCAAATGCTCTATATGCTGGTTCTACATTCCAATTATCATAGTCGTAGAAACAATTTGGTACATTTTCAAATTGCATGCTTATAACAAAACCACTACCTTTGTTGCCAAATAATATCATATCGCCTTGTTGTAAATCTTGTTTTACATATTCTATTGGCAATTTATTGTTTTCAGCATAGTTCATTTTAATTACATTTAAGTTAACAAATACTGCTGTTAAAAATGTAATAGCACAAACTATTATTGTTAATATTTTTTGCTTGTCTTTTGCCATAAAGAAGGCCATGAAAAACATAAATAAACCAGTCAAATTTAAAAAGTAACGTGGGTAAAATATTGGTGCCTTAATAGATACTAAAGCCATTACTGAAAATACTATTAAGTAAACTCCTATTGCTAGTTTTCCTGCTAATTTTTCGCCTTTATTGGCTATAATACAATAAATACAATATGCTAATAACATTAAGCCTAATGTTATTGATACCCATTGTGGTGCACACATTGTATCTAAATCACCTGTAAATTGAAAACAAAATGTTTGTATTAATGTTTCAATTGATAGTTTTGGAATCCAAAATCCTTTTGCTACTCCAAATATTTGCTTTATTAAGCAAAGTAGCCATGGTATATATAATATTATTTGTGCTATTGCTGAAATAGTAAAGCATTTTAATTCTTTTGTGTAATTTTTTTGTTTTATTGCTTGCCTTAGTAAATAAATGAATAACATTAAATTTATTATTCCTGCTGTTGCTAAAGCATAGTAATGAGTACAAGCTGATGCTAAACTAAATATCGCAAATATAATCCAGTTTTTAGTACTAGAATTTTTATATATTCTATATGCATATATTGCCATTACTGTTACAAATAACATAGCCCATGTGTACATTCTTATTTCACTTGAATAAACACAGTTTATTGGTAAAAAGAATGTGAAAAATGAAAATAATATTCCTTCTTTTTCTCCAAAGTCTTTTCTTATGTGTGTATATCCTAAAACTCCTAATATTGCTAATGGAATTACCGAAATTATTCTATATAAATATAGGTTTGTTCCAAATATTAAATAAATTATATGTAATATCCAATAATATAATATCGGGTGAACATCATTACTTCCAATGTTCCAAATATCTATAAAGCTTTTATTTGCCATTCCAACCGAATAACTTTCATCAAACCATAAATTACTATGAAATACTGGTATAGATACGAATATTATTCCTAATATAATTATTGCAATATGTAAGCCCTTTGTTTTCTTCATTTATTTTATCTCCTTTTGAAGCAAATTATATCACTGTTGTTTTTGGTTGTCTATACTATTTCTTATCATTTGTAGTGTCTCCGTTACCGCTTACTGGTATTGTATCTCCCAAGTATGTTGGATCCGGCTTTATTATACATTTAAAAAAGTCTTTGTCTCTTGCTAAAATTTCTCTTATTTCTCTTACAAATTGTCCTCTATATGTTCTTGGATCCGAAGAAACTCCATAAGCTTCTATTCCCAATTTTTCTGCTATATATAACGCTCTATATAAATGATATTTTTGAGTAACAATTACTACTTTTTTAGCTTCAAAAACTTCTTTTGCTCGATACAAACTATCATAAGTTGAAAATCCAGCATGATCCATAAATATATCTTCTGATTTCACACCTTTTTCAATTGCAAAATCTTTCATTACATTTACTTCATCATATTCTTCTTTTCCATGGTCACCACTCATAATTATTTTTGAAGATGTACCATTATTGTATAGTGATACTCCTTGCAACAACCTATCCTCAAGCATTGGGCTTGGCTTGTCTCCCCATATTCCAGCTCCTAATACTAAAACACAATCTACATCTTTTATTTCTTTTGTTTGTTCCTCTGTAACTATTTTATTTTTAGTTTTGTTTATTATATAAAAATTTATTGACAATATTACTATTCCAGCAATTGCACATAATGTAATTATTGAAATTATTAAAATTTTAAGCATATTTTTCTCCTTCAACTTTGACATATTTATTACCTCTCTTTATTAACACGATTACTGTTTAAGTAAAAAACAAAGAAGGCAAGAAAAGCTTAGCCTTTCTTGCCATAATTGTTAATTTTGAACTTTTTCAGTTTCTACATTTGATACTTCATGAATAGCAATTTTTCTAACATGATCAATTTTTTCCCATGTAGTATCACGTTTAAATAAACATTTGAAGTTTATAGCAATCCATGATCCTAAGAATAATGGATAACATAGTAATCCATTTATCATAGGTTTTATTGGTCTTTTATCTAATAGCATAATCAATACTGCTGTTCCTATTGGTAATAAGAATGTTGGTATTACATATCTTAACATATTTACAATTAAGTCTCCTGTTGTCATACCATTTCCTGCATACATAATAACGTTTATTGCTAATAAAACTAAAGTTAATACAAACATTGGTATACTTCCTATGATATATAGGAATCCGTCAAAGTTCATTACAGTTTTATGTTCTTTAACTGCTAAAGCTAATGGTTTAGTATACTCTTTTATACATTGCATATGTCCGACTGTCCATCTAGTTCTTTGTTTCCAACTTTGTTTAAATCCTAAAGGTTGCTCATCATATACAACTGCGTCTACTGCCCAGCCTAATTTTTTACCTTTAATTATTCTTTTTAAAGAAAACTCGATGTCTTCTGTTAAAGTTTTTGTAACCCATCCTTCTGGTTTTACAACATCAAATCTAACCATAAAACCTGTACCATTTATTAATGGTGATAAACCTACATTGTATCTAGCTAAATGATAGAAACGATTCATTGTCCAGTAGAATATTGCATACCCTGCTGTAATCCAGTTATCTGTAGGATTTTTAATATCTCTATATCCTTGAACTACATCTTCACCTTGGCAAAGTTTTTTATTCATATTTTTTATAAAATCTTTGTCAACAATGTTGTCTGCGTCAAATATACAGAAAGCATCATAAGGTGCGTTTTCATCAATTTTTTGTCTTAAAAACCAATTTAGTGCATATCCTTTAGTTTTTTTGCTTGGATCAAACCTTTCATATACAATTGCTCCTGCATTTCTTGCTACTTCTGCTGTTCTATCTGTGCAGTTATCTGCAATTACATATATATCAAGTAATTCTTTTGGATAGTTTTGTTTTTTTAAACTTTCAATTAATTCTGTTACTACATTTTCCTCGTTATGTGCAGGAATAATAGCCATAAAACGATGGTTTTTATTTACCAACATTGGCTTATCTTTCAATTTTACTAATGAACATACACTTATTGCTAATTGATAAAGCCAAAATATTGTTATAATCCACACTAATGCTTGTTGGATAATGTATAAGTATTCCATAATTTTCTCCTTTTTTATGTTTATAAACTTATTATATATATCTTATTAAAAATAATCAACCATTATTAAAATTTTTAATTAAATCTTAATAATTATTCATTTTCTTCATGTTCTTCATTGTTACTAGCTTCTAAGTCTTTCATATTTAAGTTAATTCTACCTTGATTATCAATTTCTGAAACTTTAACAGTTACTTCATCTCCAACGCTTAATACGTCTTCAACTTTTTCTACTCTTTTGCTTGATATTTTAGAAATGTGTAATAATCCTTCATTTCCTCCGCCAATATTTACAAATGCTCCAAATGGCATTATTTTTGTTACTTTTCCGTCATATATTCCACCAACTTCAATAATTTTAGCAATGTCTAAAATCATATCCATAGCTTTTTTGCCACTTTCTGAATCATTAGCATATACGCAAACTTTTCCATCATCATTTATGTCTATTTTAACTCCTGTTTCATCAATGATTTTATTAATCATTTTTCCTCCAGGTCCGATAACATCTTTTATTTTATCAACACTTATATTTGCCATCATGATTTTTGGTGCATATTTAGAAACTTCTTTTCTTGGTTCGCTAATAACTGGTAACATTATATTGTCTAGAATGTAATCTCTTGCAACTTTTGTTCTTTCAAAAGCTTCTTTAATTATATCATATGTTAGTCCATCTATTTTAATGTCAACTTGTATAGCAGTAATTCCGTCTTTAGTTCCACCAACTTTAAAGTCCATATCTCCAAAGAAGTCTTCAATTCCTTGAATATCTGTAAGCATAATATATCTGCTTGGATCATTTTTATCTGTAACTAATCCTGTTGAAATACCTGCTACTGGTTTTTTAATTGGAACTCCTGCATCCATCAATGCTAATGTGCTTCCACAAATACTTGCTTGTGATGTTGAACCATTTGAAGATAATACTTCTGATACAACTCTTATTGCATATGGGAATTCATCTTCTGATGGAATAACTGGTACTAATGCTTTTTCTGCTAAAGCTCCATGTCCAATTTCTCTTCTTCCTGGTCCTCTTGATGGTCTTGCCTCACCAACACTATATGATGGGAAATTATATTGGTGCATATATCTTTTTGATTCTTCTTCATCTAATCCATCTAACTCTTGAGCTTCACTATTTGTTCCTAATGTTACTATAGACATTACTTGAGTTTGTCCTCTTGTAAATATTGCACTACCATGTACTCTTGGAAGTACACCAACTTCACATGAAAGTGGTCTTATTTCATCTATTTTTCTTCCATCTGGACGTTTGTGTTCTTCTAGAATCATTTCTCTTACACAAGCTTTTTCTAAGTCATGTACACTGTCTGCAATAGCTGTTTTCTTTTCTTCTGCTGATTCTTCTCCATATTTTTCAACAAAGTATGCTGTAATATCCTCTGTAATTTTTTCAATGTTTGCATCTCTTACAGTTTTGTCTGTAGCTTGTACATCTTGATACATTCTGTCTTTGAAGTTTGCTACTATTTCACTATATACTTCTGGGTCTGTTGCAAATGATTTATATTCAAATTTTGGTTTTCCTATTTCTGCTTTTATATCAGAAATAAAGTTACATATTTTTTTGATTTCTTCATGTGCTGTTTTGATTGCTTCAAGCATTGTATCATTTGGTATTTCGTCAGCACCAGCTTCAATCATAGTAATTTTTTCAAGTGTTCCTGCAACTGTTAATGTTAATCTACTTTTTTCTCTTTGTGCTAATGTTGGATTTATAACAATTTGGTTATCAACATATCCAACTGCTACTGCTGCTGTAGGTCCTCCAAATGGAATATCTGATATAGAAAGTGCAGCTGATGCTCCAATCATAGCACATACTTCTGGGCTATTGTCTGGATCTACTGATAATACAGTTGCAACAACACATGTATCATTTCTAAAGTCCTTTGGAAATAATGGTCTTAAAGGTCTGTCAATTGCTCTTGATGTTAATATAGCTTTGTCTGCTGGTTTTCCTTCTCTTTTGGTAAATCCACCTGGAATTTTACCTACTGCATATAATTTTTCTTCATAATCTACTGATAATGGGAAAAAGTCAACTCCCTCTTTTGGTTCTTTTGCTGCTGTTACATTTACCATAACAACTGTTTCTCCATAACGTACTACTACGCTACCATTTGCTAATTCTGCAATTTTTCCTGTTTCAATTGATAAAGTTCTTCCTGCTAATTGTGTTTCGTATTTTTTAAACATAAATTTTTCTCCTTTTTATTTTAATTTATATTATAAGCAATATAAAAATTAGTGTAACCTCTATTATATGCTATTATTTTAGTAGCACATGATACAAGCTACTACCTAATTTATATTATTGCCTTTAATACCATAATTATTAGATTATTACAATATTCGCAAATTTGGACGTTTGGCATGAAAGCAAAACGTCCAAAATGTAAATTATTTTCTTAATCCTAATTTTTCAACGATGTCTCTATATCTTTGAACATCTTTTTTAGCTAAGTAGTTAAGTAAGTTTCTTCTTGCACCTACCATTTTTAAAAGTCCTCTTCTAGAATGATTGTCTTTTACATGAACTTTTAAATGAGCTGTTAATTCATTGATTCTTTCTGTTAAAAGAGCTATTTGAACTTCTGGAGAACCAGTATCTTTTTCATCTCTTTTATAAGTATCAATAATTTCTTGTTTTCTTTCCTTTGTCATTTTATTTTCCTCCTATTATTAAAATTTGCCTTAAGCTGAGTTTTAGTTTGGAGTATTATTCCCTAAAACTAAGTAAAAGGTATTGAAAGTACCTGTAAATGGTACCTTTTATATAATAGCATATTTTACCAATAAAAGCAAGTATTTAGCAATATATTTTTATATTATAAGAAGAAAAGTGGTTTCGCCACAAGTACATGGTAACTTAACCTTGTTGTATAGCAAAAATCTTCGATTTTTCCTATACAATTAGAAACTGGGTATGGAAGATCCATACCCAGTAGGAGAAAGTCACTTTGCAGGTTCAATAGTAGAGATGGCATGCTTGAAAATCATGCACTGCACATCTTGTTCGATTGTCGGACCTGGTCTGGTAATGATGACAACACTGTCATCAATGTCGTTGATGTAGCATTTGAGCTGGTAACCATTTACCATTATAATGGTTACCAACTTTCCATCCAAGGATTCAAGATATTCTCTCTGTAGTGCGATTCTGGAATTCTGCCGATTCATGTTTCTTCCTCTGGAAAGTGTGCACATTTTAATTTCTCTCCTTTTTATTTTTTAGAGCTATGCTCTATGCTATATATTATACCATATTTACATAATATTGTAAATAATTTGCTTTATTAGTAATTTAATAGCAATATTTTTCTATTATTCTCTCATATATTTTTACTGTATCATTTAATTTTTGTATTTCTATGTGTTCATTACTTTGATGTGATGTATTTGGTCCCGGTCCAATTATAACAACTTCTGAATTGTTTATAAAGCTTGCTTCTGTTACATAATTTTCTGCTGTTTTTTGTGAATTACATAATTCTTCTAGCATTGTTATCATCTTATCATTGTTATTTATCTTTGGAAATATATTTATACCGATTTCAAATTCACTGTCATATTTTTTTAATATTTTTTCTATATCTTTAGCAATTTTTCCGTTATGCTTTTCATATACAGTTCTAGCATCAAACATCACTACACATTTATCTGGCACTTTATTTGTAGAATCTCCACCTTCAATTTTTCCAATATTGATTGTTGTGTATGGAATTGAAAATATATTATTTTTTTCATTTCTTAATTCCTGCGAAAATACTAGCAATTCTTGTATAAACTTATTTGCTTCTATAATTGCATTTTTGCCTAAATCTGGTGTGCTAGAATGTGTTGATTTTCCAAAAAAGGTAACTTTAGCTTCTATGCATCCTTTTGTTGCAATTACTGGTTTCATATCTGTTGGCTCTGCAATTATAATGTGCTTTGGGAATTTTTCATTTAGTCCAGTTAATACCTTTATACCTTCAAAATCAGTTTCTTCATCAAATGTAAAATATAGTTTTATCCCATTTTTTAATTTACTTTTATCTATATTTGTACAGGCCTTTAAAAACGCAGACATTCCACCTTTCATATCACAGGCTCCTAGTCCATAAATTCTTCCATCCTTTATTTTTAACTCAAATGGATTGCTTTCCCATCCATCTGCAATATTCACAGTGTCGAGATGTCCGCTAAAGCCTAGTATAGGGTCTTTTCCAATACTTGCAATAAGGCATTTTTTATTATTTCCTTTTTCATTACATTCAAACCCATACTGTTCTAAATATTGTTTTATCCATTCTATTATTTCATTATTTTGTAAATCTTTTATTGTATTAAAACTTACTAATTTTTTTAATATATCAATTGTCTCCATGTTTTTCCCCCCTAAAAATAAAGTGGTCTATAATTAGATTATAAACCACTTTATTTTTAAAGGAAAGCTTTATTTAATTTTTTTCTCGTAAAAGCACCTTAAATCTTTTCTTGTACTTCCATCCACTCTTTTCATTTCGCACCATTGTTTTACATCTGGCACACGATGAAAACCGCATTTTCTTGCAATACCTGCAGACATTGACTCCTCTTTATGAAAGTTAGTCCGCATGTACACATAATCATAGTCATGTACAATTGTATATTGCAGAAACTTTTTAAACAATTCTGTGGCAATTCCTCTATTTCTATATTCTGGAAGTGTTGCCACATCCGAAAGATACATTACTTTCTTCTTCGTGTCATAAGTTACAGGATGTTCACCAAGAACTATTGGGTGCATCGAAAGAATTGAAACACACTTTCCATCAATATAATAGCCAAATACAGTACCACTTTTGATAAAGTATGATTCATATTCATTTCTTACCTCGTCTGGTGTCCAGCTTTCCCAAAAAGGGAAACCCTCATACACTTTAAAAACTTTAGCAAAGTCTTCAAAGTTTACATGAATCCGAATATCACCGCTAGGTTTCTTTTCGATCATTTTAGATTTCGTCCTTTCATCAAATTAATGTATAAAAACATTGTATTCAATTATTATACTATAAATCCTTTCAAAAGTAAAGTTTTATGTATACTCATTTTTAATTCTGTCTATAGCTTCTATTGTCTGCTCATAGCCTCCAAATCCAGTTAGTCTAAAGTATCCTTCTCCACTTGGTCCAAATCCTCTTCCTGGCAACCCTACTATATTTACTTTTTCTAAAAGTTCATCAAAAAATTGCCATGAATTTTGACCACTAGGAACCTTTAACCAAATATATGGTGAATTTACCGCACCATATGTATTAAACCCCGCTTCATTTAAACCACTTTTTATTATATTAGCATTTGTTAAATAGCACTGTATGTTTTTACTTATTTCTTTTTTAGCCTCTTCTAAAAAAGTCGCCTCAGCTCCTCTTTGTGTAATATATGATACTCCATTAAACTTTGTATTTTGCCTTCTACTCCACAATTCATTTAAACTAACTTTTTCATTATTTTGTGTATAGCCATATAGTTCTTTTGGCACTATTGTATATGCACACCTAATGCCTGTAAATCCTGCTGATTTCGAAAAACTTTTAAATTCAATTGCAACTTCTTTTGCACCATCAATTTCATAAATTGAATGTGGTACATTTTTATCTACTATATAAGCTTCATAAGCCGAATCATATAATATAATTGCCTTATTTTGTTTTGCATAATCCACCCATTTTTTTAGTTCATCTTTTGTAAGCACTGCACCTGTAGGATTATTTGGGTAACATAAATATATTAAATCTACTTTTGTTTTTGGTATTTCAGGTTTAAAATTGTTTGTGTTATTTGCCACTAAATATATAATTTTTTCATAATTTGTTATATTAAATTCTCCACTTCTTCCAGCCATAACATTTGTATCTAAATATGCAGGATATACAGGATCTTGTATTGCTACTTTATTACTTACATCAAATATTTCGCTTATATTACATATGTCACAATTTATTCCGTCAGATATAAATACTTCACCATTTTCAAATCTAATTCCTTTAGATAGATAATCATATTTTATAATTTTTTCTTTTAAAAAATCATAACCAAGTTCTGGTCCATAACCTCTAAACGTACTTTTTTCTTGCATTTCTTCACATGCTTTTTTCATTGCATTAACAACTACTTTTGGTAATGGTTGTGTCACATCTCCAATTCCAATGTTTATTATTTTTTTGCCTGGATTTTTAACTTTAAATTCTTCAACCTTTTTGTTTACTTTAGCAAACAAATAATTTTTTTGAAGTTTCAAAAAATTTTCGTTTATTCTACTCATTTATCCATTCTCCTTTAAACACAGTCACTGCTGGTCCTGTCATATATATATGATTATTTTGTTTCCACTCAATTTTAAGTTTCCCGACCTAACAAATGTACTGTTACTTTTCTCGCTGTATGTCCATTTAAGTAACTTGCTACAACTGCAGCACAAGCTCCTGTTCCACATGCCATTGTTTCACCTGTTCCTCTTTCCCATACTCTCATATTTATATTTTCATCATCTATAACTTCTACAAATTCTATATTTGCTCTCTCTGGAAACACTTCAGAACTTTCTAAAATCGGTCCATATTTTTCTATTTTAAAATTATTTAATTTTTCTACAAATGTAACCGCATGTGGATTTCCAATTGAAACACATGTAAGTTCAAATATTTTATCATCTACTTCTAAATTTACAGTTACCTTTTTTTCATCTACTTTTGCATTTACTACTGGAATTTTGCAAGGTTTAAATATTGGCTCTCCCATATCTACTTCAACTGTTTTAACATTTCCTTTAATTATATTTAACTTTAAATCTTTTATTCCAGACAAAGTTTCTATTTTAGCTGTTTCAGCTTTTATCATTCCAAGTTCATATGCAAGTTTAGCAACACATCTAATTCCATTTCCACACATTTGTGCTTCTGTGCCATCACTATTAAACATTCTCATTTTTAAATCTGCCACATTGCTTTTGCACAATAAAATTAAACCATCTGATCCAATTCCAAAATGTCTATTACTCAACTTTCTGCTCAAATTCTCTATGTCAATCGGCTCTTTTCTGTTTATACAATCTATATAAACGTAGTCATTACCAAGTCCTTGCATTTTAAAAAACATCATAAAATGTAACTCCTTTCATTACATTTTATGATGTTTTGTTTTTATTATGATTTTTTATTTTTATGTATTAAGTGTTTTCAATTATATTCCTTCAAGTAATATAATTAATATTATACTTACATATGTAAATACAAGCAAAGATAATCCTATTATTCCTAATATTAGTCCTGCTTTTCCTAATTTACTTCCTGTCTTTTTAGCTGATTTAGCTCCAAATATAATTGCTAATACGCCAGTTGGTAAGGTTATATACCAAAAGAATGACCAAAGTATAGAAATTATACCTAATACAAAACCAGCTATTCCCATTGCAGATTTCTTTTTATTATTTTCTTCCATATTTACATTCCTCCTTAAATTTCATTTTCTGTAGTTACTATATTGTTATCAGTGTTTTGGCTTTGTGTTGATTTTGTATAAGTTTTTACATTATTATCTTTTATCTTTGTCTCTCCAACTTGTTCCATAGTATCAAGGTCATTTACTTTTATAGCTGTTTCAGATACTGTATACAAGTTATTGTCAATGTATAAACCTCTTAATAGTTTTGTACTTCTATTATAATAATTATAATAACGTGATGTTGTATCTTTCTCATGTGTTATAGTACCTTTTAATTTAAATCCATCTTGTAAATTAATATTATATACAAAATATCCTTCCGAAATATAGCCTGTACTCTTCTTTACATATGAATCTACTAAATCTGAATATTGACTTGATGATACAACTTCAAAATTTGATGAATAGTTATTTACAGGTATTGCAATTAAAGATTTTTCTTTTGAAAACAGTAATGCTTTAGGATTTGTTAATATTGCTGATGTAGTTCTGCTATCTCCTATTACTACACTTGAAATTTGAGTTGGTGCATTTACATTTGAAACATCAAATAATGCCATTTTCATTCCTACTACTCTTGCAGTTGTAGAAATTACTTTTCCATATGAATTTCTATTTACAGTTTCTTTTGTTTCCATTCCTATTCCAATTATATGATTTTCATCATATGGATGTAAATATGTGCTATAGCCTGGTATTTTTAATTTTCCTAAAACTTTTGGATTTGTTTCATCACTTAAATCCATTACAAATAGTGGATCTATTGTTTTATATGTTACAAAATAAACTTTATTATCCATAAATCTTGATGAATACATTTTTTCACCTTTTGCAACATAATCAGATACACCTATAGTTTTTAGTTTTTCATCAAATATTGCTATTCTTGAACCATTATTATCATATAAGGCAACTCTTAGGTGATTGTCTTTTTCGTCTAATGAATATTGATTTATTGTTTTTCCTTCAATTTTTGTTTTAGTATTATACTTTACATTTCCATCTTTTAAAATGTCAAATTTATATATTTCTGTTTTATAGCCACTTTCTGAATTATTTCTATAATCAAATATTCCAAATATTCCTTTTAAACCAAATAGTGAACCTATAGCTGGTATATCATGTGTATAACTATATTTTTCATCTAATAAATATATAGCATTTTCAGATACATAAGCATTTGATATATCCATTAAATATGAGCTTATATCAACATCTGCTCTTTCATTATCTAAATCAACTACAGATATTAGTGTTTGTGCTCTTGTTTTTAAATCTTTTAAATATTTAATATTTTCAAGTTCTAGCTCTTTTTCGCTATTATCTTCTGAATATGCAATAACAATATCATCATTTTCTTTTCTTAAATTTCCTGATGAAATTACATATAAAACATTATTTATACATCTAGATGTATAATATGGCTCATACATAGTGTAGCTTTTTGTTAAAACTGGATTTTCTTTTGATGTAATATCATATACTTTAACAACTGTGTCCATATTATTACTATAATAATATGAGTATGACAATTTTCGATCTGTATTTTCTTCTGCAGATATAACTACCAATTTGTTCTTGTATAAAATTAAATCTTCTGGTATACTGTCATCCTCAAGTGATAATTTTGATACAATTTTAGGTTCTTTTGGATTTCTTACATCTGTTATTATAACATTTGATTCTGAAATTGAATAAATGTAGTCACCATCAGTTTTTATAATATCTGCTTCATCAACATTTTCTACTTGTATATTTGTTGTAGAAAAATCCTTTGTGTTAGATTTTGTGCCAGAAGCTTCAGGTGATGCAGTAGTAGGTCCAAGAGCATCAATTATATCGCCTTTTGTTCCATTTAATGCATAATCTCCCATTGTAGCATAGCCAATATCATAATAGAAAAACGAAAATGGTGCTGTTACTACTTTTATCAGTATTTCTTTTATATCTGAGTTTGTTTCTCCTTCATATAGTTTTAATAATTCTTTTTTTGATTTTACTGTTTTTAACTCTTCATCATTTTTATTTATGATAACTGCAAAAACAATTGATATTGCAATGATTACTACTAATAATACTGCAAAAATTTTAATTTTTTTCTTCATATGAATCCTCCTTTTATTATATATATAATATATTAAGTAAAAAAATAAGTCAATTAGTTATAAATTTTTTTTTAACATTCTTCATATTTATTCTTTCTAACTTATGATAAAAATGACTAAAAAAGTAGCAAAGTTTGTTAACTTTGCTACTTTAATAAATGGTGCCTCGAACTGGAATCGAACCAGTGACACAGGGATTTTCAGTCCCTTGCTCTACCAACTGAGCTATCGAGGCATATTTTTTATTTAAACTGCGTATAAATAAAAAAATGGCGACCTGGAACGGGCTCGAACCGTCGACCTCTAGCGTGACAGGCTAGCGTTCTAACCAACTGAACTACCAGGCCGTAAATTATTTTCAAATTTACTTAATATGAAATTAAGAAATGGTGGGCGCAATAGGGATCGAACCTATGACCTCCTGCTTGTAAGGCAGATGCTCTCCCAGCTGAGCTATGCGCCCATTTCTGCTGACTTGTTTAGTATACTAAATTAAATTATAATTGTCAATACATATTTTAAAATTTTTTTAATTTTTTTCAAAATTTTAAAAATACATTTTTAAACATCATTAAACTATATTTTGTTAAATTACCAATTAGCTTTTGATTAGTCCACCCACAGCAATTTCATGCAATTTACCTTTATAGTTACTCTTCAAATTGACTAAATTTTTGAAAGAAATTAAATATTACAATAAAATAATATTTAATTTCTTTCTATTTACCAAAATTATTTTAATATTTCAAGTGCCTTTTTTAGCTGTGTATCATCTTTTTGGTCTAAGTTTACTTGCTTTTTTACGTTATCTGGCAATTCTACTTCTATATCTGGTGTAATTCCTATTTTATTAATTGCTACATGATTTGGTGTATAATATTCACTTACCGTAATTTTCAACCCACTTCCATCTGACAACTGGTGTAGCTCTTGAATTATTCCTTTTCCATAAGTTTTTGTTCCTATTAGTGTGGCTTTATTATTATCTCTTAAAGCACCTGCCAAAATTTCAGAAGCACTTGCTGAATATTCATTCATAAGAACTACAACTGGCATATCTATTATAGCATTTTCAGTAGCTTTTGTTACATCTTCATTATCTTGTTTGTCTTTTGTAATTAATAATGTGTTTCCTTTATCCACTATTGTATTTGCAATTTCTATAGCTTCATCTACAATTCCACCACCATTATTACGTATGTCAATTATTAGTTTCTTTATTCCTTGTTTTTCAAGTTCTTTATATTTAGTTTTAAATTCTTCTGCACAATTTCCGTCAAAGTCTGATATTGCTATATAGCCTATATTATTTTCCAATACTTTAGTTGCAATATGACTTACTACAACTTTTTTTCTAGTAATTTCAAATGTTTCTGTTTTTCCGTCTCTAAGTATTTCTAATTTTACTTTTGAGCCCTCTTCTCCTTTTATTTTATTGGCAACTTCATCCATTTGTTCACCAGTATATTCTACATCATCTACTTTAGTAATAACATCTCCTGGTAATATTCCTGCTTTTTCTGCTGGTGAGTTTTCAATTGGACTTATTATTAATATTGTATTGTTTTCTACATCTATAGTCATATATATACCAATTCCAACAAAATTGCCATTAGTTTCATCCATTATTTCTTTCATTTCTTTTTTTGTATAATATGTTGTATATGGGTCTCCTAGCGCATCCACATAACCTTTAAGTGCTCCTTCAATTAATTCCTCATCATTAATTTCACCTATATACTTTTTTTCTAATTCAGTTCTAAATTTTGACAAAGTATATTCTAGTCCACTTAATGATGTTGTATCTACCTTTCCTATTGTAGATATTCCACCATTTTTTAAATACTGATATGTTGTAAAAGAAGTTATTATTGATGTAGTGATTATGATTATTAATATAAGCATAATCATTCTATATATTTTTTGTGAGTTTTTGCTTTCCATATAAAATTTTTCCTCTTTTCTGTATTTATACAATATATATTATATTATACATTTTTAAATTTATGGCTCTTTAACATAAATTAATGGGTCTACTGTTCTACCATTTACTCTAACCTCAAAGTGCAAGTGCGGACCTGTTGAATTTCCGGTTGAGCCCGTCTCTAGCACAATATCACCTTGCTTTACACTTTGTCCAAATTCAACTACTACTTTTCTTCCATGTCCATATAATGTAGAAACTCCATTTCCGTGGTTAATAATTACACAATTTCCATAAGAGCCTAGTTCTCCTGCATATGTAACAACTCCATCTAACGCAGCAACTGCAGGTGCTCCATAACCTGTATTTCCTATATCTATTCCTAGGTGGAAATTTGTAACTCCTTGAATTGGATGTTTTCTTGTTCCATAATCAGAAGTTATTCTAGTTCCTGCAATAGCAACTGGCCAAAGCATTAATCCACCTGTATATTGAAGGTTGTATTCTCCATTCTCCATACTGATTTCTCTAATTCTTGTTTCAAGTTGCATTGCTTCTGTTTTGTATTTAGTAATTTGTGCATTTAATTTTAACTCTTTTTCTGATAATTGTGCCATATAGCTTTGTTGTAGTGTTTTTGCATTTTGGCATATATTTTGATTTTGTTCTACTTTTAGTTTAATTGTTTTCATCTCTTCAGTTGACTTATCTAAGTTTTGCTTTGCAACTTCCATTGCATTTTTTTCTTTTTCAACTGTGTCTATTAATTGATTATCATATTCCATTATTTCTATCATTTTATAATACTTTGATAAAAACTCTGATAATGTTCTTGCAGAAAGTAATACATCCAAATACGAAATAGAACCAGCCTCATAAAGGCTTACTAACCTTTCTCGTAATTGCTGTTCTCTTTTATTGTATTCTTCTGTAACATCATTTAATTTTTGTGTTGTTTCTTTATTAGCCGTTTCAAGTGTTTTTAGCTTTTTTTCTAGTTGAGCATTTTCACTTTCATATGTTCTTAACTTGTCATCTAATTTTTGAATTTTAATAAGTACTTCTGATATTTCTGCTTGTACATATTCAAGTTGTAAATTAACTTCATCAATTCTTTCTTTTACTTGTTCCCTTTGATCATTCAAATCATCTATATCTTCTGTATTTAAATTTATATTACTTCCTTGTTCTTCTTGATTTTGGTTATTTACATCATTAACAGCAATTGAATATGCCGATATATTAAATATAAAAACAAAAATAAGGAGAATACTTATAAACTTTTTAGCCTTCATTTATGCATTCTCCTTTCTTTTTAAATTTTAAATTTTACCAGTGGCAGTAATCTAATGGATTAACCTCACTACCATAATATTGGCTCTTTCTAACTTCAAAGTGTAAATGTGGCCCTGTTCCTATTCCTGTACTTCCACTCTTAGCTATTGTTTTTCCTGTTGACACTGTTTGTCCTCTTGATACCAATATTTTGCTTAAATGTTGATATAAAGTAAATAAGTTATCTGCATGTTTTATTATTACAAAATATCCTCTTGCACTGTTATATCCTGTTGAAATTACAATTCCATTACCTGCTGACAATACTGGCGTTCCTGTTGATACACCAATATCTATAGCCCTGTGGTTTGATGTTGCTCCTGCAATTGGTACTTGTCTATTTCCATAATATGAAGTTATATTGTTATAACCAGGTGATGATTTTGAAAGAGGCCAACTTAATGTACCTGCAAATTTACCTGTATATGAATTATTATAATCTCCTGCTGCTCTAGCTAATTCTTCCTCTAATTTTTGAATTTCTGAATTGTATTTATTAATTTCTGACTGTAACTTTTTCTGCTCTGCAGTTAAAGTTTCAGCTTTTGCCTCTTTTTTAGCTTTAGCTGTTTTTATTTGAGTTTGCTTATTTTGGACTTCTTTTTTGCTTTCATCTAATTCTTTTTTTTGCTTTTCTAACTCAGCCTTAGCACTTTCAACTTCGTTTTTTTGTGCCTCAACTTTATCCATTTGTTCATTATCTGCATCTGTTAATTGTTGAACTTTTGAGCTCATAGAAATATAGTCCCATATATTTTCTGAAGCTAATATAACATCTAAAAATGTTATTCTACCTTGCTCATATATTGCAACAAGTCTTTCTTCTAATAATTGTTTCTTTTCGTCATAGTCTTTTTGTAAAGCTTCAATCTCTGTATTTTTTTCTTTAATATTTTTTTCCATTGCAGTTATTTTACTATTTAAGCTTTTAATATCTGCTTCATTTTCTGCAATTTGATCTTCTAATTCTTCAATTTCATTTAAAACAGTAGCTTTTTCTGCTGTAACTGTTTTTTTACTTTTGGTTGCTTCACTTAACTTGTCCTTTGCATCATTTAAGTCTGATTGCGTTGTAGCAAATACAGTTATCATCATTGATTGCAGTAATACTATTACTAATAATACAGATATAATTTTTTTCTTCATTTTTTTCTCCTTTATACCTCTAAATATTTTTTCATTGAAATTGCACTACCTAGAGCTCCAACTCCAAGTCCTAAAATTAAGTATACAGTTAATAAAGTTCTAAATAATTCTTTAAATGTAAGTAATGGTATGTTTATCATTCCATTTATTAATGATTGTTGAATTTGTGCTACTACTGCATTATATATAACAGATAATATTAATAATGAAATCAATACTGATATTAGGCCTATTAGCATACCTTCTACCATGAATGGCCATCTTATAAAGCCATTTGTTGCTCCAACATATTTCATAATTGATATTTCTTTTCTTCTTGCATGCACTGTTAATTTGATAGTATTTGTTATAATAAATATTGAAATAAATACTAATATAACTAAGATTACTGTTGTAATTATATTTATACCGTCTGCAATTTTTATTAATGCATTTATTGTATCTGTTCTAACTTCTATGTTTGATACTATTTCAGAAGTTTTTATTTGGTTCTCAACTTCTTCTGCTTTTGTTAAATCTGTTAAAGTTATAACAAAAGATGCTTTAAATGGATTGTTTTCTCCATCATATGTAGCCCATAAGAATTTTTTATCTTTAAACATTTTTTTCATTTCTTCTAGAGCTTGTTCTTTTGATTTCTCTTCTATTGTATTTACATATGGAATGCTTCTTATTTTATTTTTAAGTTCTGCTTTTTGCTCATCAGTTGCTTCATCTAAAATAAAAACTTCCATTCCTTGTTGCTCTTCAATTGTTTTTGTAATATGGTTTACATTTTGACCTACTGCAAAGAAAAGACCAAATACAAACATTGTTGCACACATTATAATTAATGATGCCATTGTAGATTTTTTATTTTTAAATACGTTTCTAAAACCTTCGCCTAATAAATATCCAAAAATACTATACCTCACTGCTATATCCACCCCTCTTATCATCTCTTATAATGTTGCCTT
This sequence comes from uncultured Clostridia bacterium, assembly GCA_934167305.1. Lineage (GTDB taxonomy): Bacteria > Bacillota > Clostridia > TANB77 > CAG-508 > CAG-273. The sequence goes on from CAKPKQ010000009.1 coordinate 46,997, forward strand.
CTTCAATTTGTATAACTCTTTTTTTCATTTTATCTACTATGTCTCTAGCATGTGTAGCAACAACTACTGTTGTTCCTCTTTTATTTATGTCTTCTAATAAATTCATAATTTCCCATGCTGTTTCAGGGTCTAAGTTTCCTGTAGGTTCATCTGCAATTAACATAGATGGATTATTTACTAAAGCTCTTGCTAAAGCAACCCTTTGTTGCTCTCCACCAGATAATTCATTTGGATACATTTTTGCTTTATTACTTAAGCCTACTAAAGATAATATCATTGGTACTTGCCTTCTAATATGCCTTGGTGTTGCTCTTACAATATACATTGCATATGCAACATTATCATAAACTGTTCTGTCTGGTAAAAGCCTGAAGTCTTGAAAAACTACCCCCATGCTTCTTCTTAAAAATGGTATTCTTTTTGGTTTTAAAAATGTTGTATCCTTTCCATTTATAATAATATTCCCTTTAGTTGGTTCTTCTTCTTTTAATATTAATTTAATTAATGTAGATTTTCCTGAGCCAGAACTTCCTACTAAAAATGCAAATTCTCCTTTTTCAATTACAAAATTAGCATTATGTACTGCTTCTGTTCCGGTATTGTAAGTTTTGCTGACATTTCTAAATTCTATCATTTGCATAACTCCTATCTAAGATTAGACATCTTCTTTCATACTCTCCTTTATCATAACAATAAAATACATTATTTGCAATAGCTTTTTCTGGAAAAAAGCAGAATAATTTTGCTTTAAACATGCAATTATTCTGCTTTTCACCTTATTTCTCGATTTTATAAAAATTCACAAAAAATTCACAAATTTTATTTTATGGAGCATACTGTGCTACGATACAATTTTTCATGAACTGCTTAACACTTATTTTACTTTTTCTTTATTTCTTCGATAATAGCTTGACTATCTAATTTAAAGTATTTTAATAATTGGTCTGCTTTTCCAGATTTACCAAATTGATCTTTCATTCCCATTCTTATTACTTTTGTTGGGTACTCTTCAGAAAGTATTTCACATACTGTAGTACCTAGTCCACCTATTATACTATGGTCTTCAATAGTAATTATTTTCTTTGTTTCTTTTGCACATTTTATTATTGTTTCTTTATCAATTGGTTTTATTGTATGAACATCAACAACTCTAATATTTATATTTTCTTTTTCAAGTTGTTCTTTTGCTTTTAATGCTTCTGCAACTTCAACCCCTGTTGCAAACACAGTTGCATCTGTTCCATTTCCAATTTGAACCATCTTACCTATTTCAAATGTTTGATTTTCATCATATATAACTGGTGTAGCAACTCTTGCTAGCCTAATATATACTGGCCCATCAAATTTTGCCATTTCTTTTATTGCCCATTTAGTTTGTACATCGTCAGAAGGGCATAATACAGTCATATTGGGAATACTTCTCATTAAACTTAAATCTTCAAGCATTTGATGTGTAGCTCCATCTTCTCCAACAGTAATACCTGCATGTGTTCCACATATTTTTACATTAAGTTTTGGATATGCAACACTATTTCTAATTTGATCATAAGCTCTACCTGCTGCAAACATTGCAAATGTACTTGCAAATGGAATTTTACCAGTTGTAGCTAGTCCTGCTGAAATACCTATCATGTTTTGTTCTGCAATTCCTACATTTATAAATCTATCTGGAAACTCTTTTTCAAAAAGGCTTGTCTTAGTTGCACCAGCCAAGTCAGCTGTTAAAACAACTACATCTTTATTTTCTTTTCCTAGCTCTACTAAAGCTTTTCCAAAGCTCTCACGAGTAGCAATTTTATTATCTAAATTCATATTCATATTTTTCCTTTCCTGCATTTTTATCTATAATTCTTTAAATAAGAGTAATATAAAACTTTTCGCAGTGACGGCTGTGGGGACCAGCAAGCTAGAAGATGTT
>CAKPKQ010000010.1 GCA_934167305.1 uncultured Clostridia bacterium
TAAAGATAAGAAAACATATCAATTTGTCAAAAAATAGTTTCACATATGAAAGATAATCTTATGAAAATATTTTATAAAAAACCAAGAATAAATATGAAATAAATAATAAATAAAAAAATATAAATTGAATAATTAAATAATAAATTAAATAAAAAAATAAATAATTAAATAATTTATTAAAAAAATAATTAATTATTTAATAAAAAATACATTTTTTAATAATTATTAATTAAATAAATTAAAATAAATAATAAAATAATTAAATAAATAAAAAAATAATAAATAATTAATAGCAAATATTTAAGAGTAAAAATCCCGCCTAAAAAGTGGTAAACAAAAAGACAGGATTTAGAAATAATAAAATGTAATTAAATATAATTAAAAATATAATCAGAAGAAAATAATAGAATAAAATTAATTAAAAAGAACAATAAAAGTACTTCGGAATAAACAAAAAACAAAAAATGAAATATAAAAATTGAAAACAAAAAAAGGTATACATAAAACACAAAACTAAATATTAAAAAATGAAGATGAAAAGTAAAGATAAGAAAACATATCAATTTGTCAAAAAATAGTTTCACATATGAAAGATAATCTTATGAAAATATTTTATAAAAAACCAAGAATAAATATGAAATAAATAATAAATAAAAAAATATAAATTGAATAATTAAATAATAAATTAAATAAAAAAATAAATAATTAAATAATTTATTAAAAAAATAATTAATTATTTAATAAAAAATATATTTTTTTATAATTATTGATTAAATAAAATAAAAAATAATAAATAATTAATAGCAAATATTTAAGATGAAAAATCTAGTCTAAAAAGTTGTAAACAAAAAGACAAGATTTAGAATTGATAAAAAACAATTTAATATAATTAAAAATATAATCAGAAGGAAATAATAGAATAAAATTAATTGAAAAGAATAAAAAAATAATAATAAAAATACTTCGGAATAAACAAAAAATGAAAAATAGGATATAAGAATTGAAAATAAAAAAAGGTATACATAAAACATAAAATAAAACTGTAAAAAATGTAGGTGAAAAATAAAGATAAGAAAACATATCAATTTGTCAAAAAATAGTTTCACATATGAAAGATAATCTTATGAAAATATTTTATAAAAAACCAAGAATAAATATGAAATAAATAATAAATAAAAAAATATAAATTGAATAATTAAATAATAAATTAAATAAAAAAATAAATAATTAAATAATTTATTAAAAAAATAATTAATTATTTAATAAAAAATATATTTTTTTATAATTATTGATTAAATAAAATAAAAAATAATAAATAATTAATAGCAAATATTTAAGATGAAAAATCTAGTCTAAAAAGTTGTAAACAAAAAGACAAGATTTAGAATTGATAAAAAACAATTTAATATAATTAAAAATATAATCAGAAGAAAATAATAGAATAAAATTAATGAGAAAGAATAAAAAAATGATAATAAAAATACTTCGGAATAAACAAAAAATGAAAAAATAGAATATAAAAATTGAAAATAAAAAAGGTATACATAAAACATAAAATAAAATAGTAAAAAATGAAGATGAAAAATAAAGATAAGAAAAGATATCAATTTGTCAAAAAATAGTTTCACATATGAAATACAATTTTAGGAAAATATTTTATAAAAAATGAAGAATAAATCTGAAATAAATAATAAATAAAAAATATTAATTGAATAATTTAATAATAAATTAAATAAAAAATAATAATAAAATAAATAATTAAATAATTTATTAAAAAATTAATTAATTATTTAATAAAAAATATATTTTTAATAATTATTAATTAATTAAAATAATCAGATGTTAATTAGTAGTAAATATTTAATTAAAAAATATGAAATTTAATAAAATTATTATAAAAAAGTCTCTCTAAAATTTAGAGAGACTTTTTCCTAATTGATATTTAAAGTTTCTTTTTTCGCATTTTCTTTTTCAATAGCTAATTTTTCTTTTTGTTGTCTTTTTAAATTATCCTTTGCAACTGTCATTAATAATTTAATTCTATTTGTTTGATTTGCTTCACTAGCGCCAGGATCATAATCAACTGGAGCAATGTTTGCATCAGGGTATTTATCTCTAATAGTTTTTATAACACCTTTTCCAACTACGTGATTTGGTAAACATGCAAATGGTTGTACACAAACTATATTTGGAATACCATGTTCAATATATTCTACCATTTCAGCTGTTAAAAACCAGCCTTCACCTGTTTGATTTCCAATTGATAAAATGTCCTTAACTTTAGTTTCTAGCTCAAAGATATTGCAAGGTAATAAATAACCTTTTTTAGAATTTTTAAGAGCTATAACAGAATCTTTTTCTAAAATATCAATTAATTTAATTGCTGCTTTAAATAATTTAGCTTTCATTTTATCTGTTTTTATTAATTGATTAAATGTAATTTTATGTGTTGCTATAAATTTAACAAATCCCATAAAATCAGGAAGAATTACTTCTGCACCTTCTTCTTCTAATTTATCTGCTACAAAGTTGTTCCCAAAAGGATGGTATTTAATAAGTACTTCACCAACAATACCTACTTTTGGTTTTTCAACTGAAGTATCTAGCTCAATTTTTTCAAAATCATTAACTATATCATAGATACTTTGTTTAAATTCTTTCATAGTTGATTTTACAACTAATGTTTTACATTTTTCTAGCCACTCATCAAATAATTTTTGAGTTTCACCTTTATGTATTTCATAAGCTCTATTTTTTGTAAGCATTTTTTGTAATAAATCTGCATATACAACACATTTAATCATTCTTTCAATCATTGGTATTGTAATTTTAAATCCAGGCATTTTTTCCATACCAACAACATTAAATGATATAACTGGAACATTTGCAAAGCCAGCATCTTTTAAAGCTTTACGAATAAATCCGATGTAGTTTGTTGCTCTACAACCACCACCAGTTTGAGACATTATTAAAGCTGTTTTATTTAAATCATATTTGCCGGATTCCAAAGCTTCTATCATTTGACCAGTAGTTAAAATAGATGGATAACAAGCATCATTATTTACATATTTTAATCCAGTTTCAACAGTATGTTGAGTGCAGTTTCTTAATAATTCTACCTTGTAACCACATGAAGCAACTGCAGCTTCTAGTAGCTCAAAATGTATTGGAGCCATTTGAGGAATTAAAATAGTATAATCTTTTTTCATATCTTTATCAAAGATTTTTTTAACTTGCTCATAGTTTCCAGAGCCTTTTTCTAATTCTTTATTTTGTTCTCTTTTTTTCATACTAGCTAAAAGGGAACGAATACGAATACGAACAGCGCCTAAATTATTTATTTCATCTATTTTTATTAAAGTATACATTTTACCAAAGCTATTTAAAATTTCTTCAACTTGATCAGTAGTAACAGCATCTACACCACAACCAAATGAATTTAATTGAACTAATTCAAGGTTGTCATGTTTACCAACAAAATCTGCTGCTGCATATAATCTAGCATGAAATACCCATTGGTCAACTACACGAATAGGTCTTTTAACTTCAGTTTGATTGCAAATTGAATCTTCTGTTAAAACACATAATCCTAAACTTGTAATTAAAGTATCAATACCATGATTTACTTCAGGGTCTACATGATATGGTCTTCCCGCTAAAACAATACCTTTTAAATTATTTTTATTCATGTATTCTAAAGTTTCTTCACCTTTAGCACGAATATCTTGTTTACATTTTTGATATTCTTCTTCAGCTTTTTTTGCAGCTGCTAATAATTCTTTTTTAGTAAAGTTATATTCAGCAAATTCTGGCAATTCCATAATTGTTTCAGCAAGTTTTTTGCAATCAAAAGGTAAAAATGGATTTAAAAATTTAATATCATTTTCTTTTAATTCTTCAACATTATTTTTTAAAACTTCTGAATATGAAATTACAATAGGGCAATTATAATGGTTATCAGCTTTTTCATATTCTTTTCTTGAATATGGCATACATGGATAAAAAATAGTTTTTATTCCTTGTTTTATAAGCCCTATAATATGACCATGAGAAAGTTTTGCTGGGAAGCAAACTGATTCAGATGGCATACTTTCCATTCCTTTTTCATAAGTTTTACGATTACTTTTTTCTGATAAAACAACACGGAATCCTAAATTTGTTAAAAATGTGAACCAGAAAGGATAATCCTCATACATATTCAAAACCCTAGGAATACCAATAGTTCCACGAGGAGCATCTTTTTCATCTAAAGGAGTATAACCAAAGATTCTTTCATATTTATATTTCATAACATTTGGTAAATCTTTATGCTCTCCAACATTTCCAGCACCTTTTTCACAACGGTTACCAGAAATATATCTTGCTCCATTACTAAATTTATTTATTGTAAGTAAACAATGATTTTCACAACCATTACAACGAACATGTGAAATATCAATTTTTAATTTATCTAAATCTTCAGGTTTGCTTAAAGTAGATATATATTCCATATCTAAATTAGCTTCATATTGTTCTTTTGCAAGTAATGCCACACCATAAGCACCCATTAAACCAGCAATATCAGGTCTTACAACATTTCTGCCAACAATTAACTCAAATGCACGTAATACAGCATCATTGTAGAAAGTACCTCCTTGTACAACAATATGTGCACCTAAAGTTTTTACATCTCTAACTTTCATTACTTTTTGAATAGCATTTTTTATAACAGAATATGAAAGTCCAGCAGAAATATCTCCAACACTATAGCCTTCTTTTTGAGCTTGTTTAATTTTCGAATTCATAAATACTGTACAACGAGAACCTAAATCAACAGGTCTTCTTGCCTCTAAAGCAGAGTTTACAAATTCTTCAATAGATAAATTTAAACTTTTAGCAAATGTTTCAATAAATGAACCACAACCAGAAGAACAAGCTTCATTTAGCATAATATTATCAATTGCGCCATTTTTCATACGAATATATTTCATATCTTGACCACCAATATCTACTATGCTAGTGACCTTAGGCATAAATTGTTTTGCTGCTGTATAATGTGCTATTGTTTCAATTTCATTTAAATCAACATTTAATGCAGTTTGTATAAGTTTCTCGCCATAACCTGTAACACCACTATAACGAATTATAGCTTTTTCAGGTTTTTCTGCATATAATTTTTTAAGCATTTGAATAACACTTTGTAAAGGATTTCCTTCATTACTTCCATATAACGAATAAAGAAGAGTTCCCTCGCGGTCAATTACAGTTAACTTTGTTGTTGTAGAACCTGCATCTATACCTATGAAACAGTCACCTTCATAATTTTTTAGATCACCTTTTTTTACAGTTTCTTTATCATGTCTTTCTTTAAATTCTTTGTATTCTTCGTCTATAGAAAATAAAGGTGAAAGTGGGTGAGAAGTGTCATCATGTGAACTTCTTAACATTTCTATTTTACTTTTTAATTTTTGTGATGTAATTGCATGAGAAGATTCTACAGAGTCTAATGCAGCACCTTTTGCAACTAAAAGATGAGCTTCTTCGGGAATAATAATTGCGTCGCCCTCTAGTTTTAATGTTTCAATAAAACGATTACGAAGTTCTGATAAATAATTTAATGGACCACCTAAAAATGCAACATTTCCACGAATTGGCCTTCCACAAGCTAAACCACTAATTGTTTGATTAACAACAGCTTGGAAAATTGATGCAGCAATATCTTCTTTGGCAGCACCTTCATTTAATAAAGGTTGAACATCAGTCTTTGCAAAAACACCACAACGTGAAGCTATTGGATATATCATTTTATGATTTTTAGCTAACTCATTTAAACCAGTTGGATCTGTATGTAAAAGAGATGCCATTTGGTCTATAAATGCACCTGTACCACCAGCACAAGTACCATTCATACGTTGTTCAATTGACTTGTCAAAGTATATAATTTTAGCATCTTCTCCACCAAGCTCAATAACTACATCAGTTTGTGGTATGTACTTTTCAACAGCTCTTTTACAAGAAACAACTTCTTGAATAAATGGTAAATCTAGAAAATTAGCAGCACTCATAGCACCAGAACCTGTTAGGGCTATAGTAAATTCATAGTCTTCATATTTTTCTGCTAAATCTGTTAATACATTGCAAACTGTATTCTTAGTGTCAGAAAAATGTCTTTGATAATCTGTATATATTGTATTTAAATTTTCGTCCATAATGACGATTTTAACTGTGGTAGAACCTACGTCCAAACCTACATGTAATAATTTTTCCATTTAATAAATATCTCCTAACTATTATATTGAAATCAATATAAATCACTAAATATTTTACATAAAAATTGATAAAAAGTCAATGTATTTGACATGGTAAATAGCACCAATTCACAGAAGTTTCACAAAAAGAAAAAATTATAGTTCTAAAATGAACAAGCCATACATAATTATTGATTAGTACAAGTAAATGAAAGGGTGAGTTTTTATGAATAAGAAAACATTAATTATTATAATTATTTTAGTAATTGCAATTGCTATTACAGGGATTTTATTATGGAATAACAAAAGTAAAAATACTGAGGAAAATGTAATTCAACCTCAAGAAGAAACAACAGACGAACAAATGAGGACAGCTTTGGTAACTTTATACTATATAAATAAGGAGACAAAGGAATTAACACCTGAGGGAAAAATGATTGATGTAAAAAAACTATTGACAGATCCATATGAAACTTTAATTAATCTTTTAATAGAACAGCCTAAAAATGAAAAATTACAATCAGCAATTCCAAATGGGACTAAAGTGCTAGGTGCAGAGTTAAAAGGGGATGTAGTGTACTTAGATTTATCAAATGAATTTATTGAAAATAACAATGTCGAAGAAAAAACAATAATAAATGCAATAGTAAATACTTTGACAGAGCTTAATGAAGTGAATGGAGTTAAAATTTTAATTAATGGGCAAGAAAATAAAGAATTTAAAGGAGGAAAAGTTAATTTCAAAGATACTTTTACCAGAAATAAATAATTTTAAAGACGGAATAATAAGTAAACATGTAACTATTATTCCGTCTTTAAATCACCATCTAAAAACATTATAAAATTTTATTCCCTTTGCAACCTGTTTAAAATCGCGCAAAAAATGCTCTATTTCAAAAAGAGATTTTACAGTATTATCTTTTCTTTTCTTAAAATCAAACTTTTTTTTAGGTTCTTTTTTGTCTCCTCTATATTCAAATTCGTCCATGTACAATTCCTCCAAATATATGTAAATTATAATAATAACTTATGAAAAAAACGGCCAAATGTTACTGGAAAAATTGTAATGTTCGCTAGACAGACAAGTTAAAATGTACTATACTAATATACATAGAAAATGATGATAAGCAGATGTGGTTTTGCCACCGACTTTTACGAATCTTCGTAGGAAGGGTGGTGATGTTTATGTTTAAAGTGATACTATATTTTATAATATCCTTTATGTTATCTTTAACATTAAACGTTGCCTTAGCAGCAGTTCTGTACAAGGACTGGGTTAATAAGCAACTACATAAATAATAAAAACTCACATCTGTACTTTGCAAGGTAGATGTGAGTGTACTCAATTTATCAGGCAAAACCACGTTTGTGGAATTGTCATTTTCTATGTATATTATACACAGATTATAAGAAAAAGTCAATAATTTATCTGTTTTATATAAGAATTTAATGCTTAGAGGGAAAATAAATGCAACGTATTTTAAGTTATTTAAGAAGAACAATTGATAATTATAATATGATAGAAGAAGGAGACAAAATAGCAGTAGGACTTTCAGGTGGAAAAGATTCATTTACATTGCTTATGGGATTAAAAGCATTACAAAGGTTTTATCCTAAAAAGTTTGATATTATTGCAATTAGTGTAAATCCTGGATTTGAATTTTTTAATTCTAATTTTTTAAAAACAAAGTGTGAAGAAATAGGTGTAGAATATGTTGAAGAAGTTTCACATATTAAAGAAATAGTATTTGACATTAGAAAAGAAAAAAATCCATGTTCATTATGTGCAAATTTACGTAGAGGAATAATAAATTCAGTAGCAATAAGAGAAGGATGTAATAAAATTGCACTAGGGCATAATCAAGATGATGCTTTGGAAACATTTTTACTTAACTTTTTGTATGCAGGTAATTTATCAACTTTTGCACCAGTAAGTTATATGGACCGTTCTAAAATTACACTTATTAGACCTTTAATAGATACACCTGAAAAAGAAATAAAAAAGTTTGTTAAAAGAAATAATGTAGAAGTAATGCCAAAAGTTTGTCCTATGGATGGAGTTTCAAAAAGAGAAGATATGAAAAATATGGTATTTGAATGGGAAAAACAAATTCCAACAATTAGAGCAAATATGACAGGAGCAATAAAAAGAGCTCACATAAATGGCTGGAAATAATTAAACTGGAGTAGTCATTGACTACTCCAGTTTATTTACTTTTTAATATTAATTCTAACGAATTTAATTAAAAAGTATAATAGTAAAGGGATAAGGATTAAAGTTGCTACGAAACAGGTAATCATTACCAATTCACATACAAAAAGTAAGATGTCACACATAATCAATTCTCCTTATACTATAATATAGAATATATAGGTATTATACCATAGTAATTAAGAATTTGCAATTTCTCTCATTGCAGTTTCTAATTCATTTAATTTTTTATCAGCGTCTTCTAGGCTTGTTCCTTTCACACCCATATAGAATTTAATTTTAGGTTCTGTTCCAGAAGGACGTACACAACACCAATTATCATTTGTTAAATCATAATAAAGTACATTTGATTTTGGTAGATTTGTAGATTCACATTTACCAGAATCTGTGTAGCAAATAGTTTGTGCTAAATAATCTCCAACTGATAATACTTTTTCGCCTGCAATTTCTTTTGGTGGGTTATTTCTCATATTTTCCATCATTTGTTTAATTGCTTCAGCTCCTTCAACACCTTTTAGAGTGATTGAAAATTGTCTTTCTTTATAGTAACCATATTTTTCATACATTGCAATCATTGCATCCCATAAAGTCATACCTTTTTCTTTATAGTAACAAGCAGCTTCGCATAGAGTCATAACTGCAACAATTCCGTCTTTATCTCTAGCATGTGTTCCAATTATACATCCATAGCTTTCTTCATAAGAATATAAACATTCATATTCATTATTATTTTCTTCAAATCCTCTAATAATTTTTGCAATATTTTTAAAGCCAGTTAATGTTGAAAATAGTTTTACATTATATGCTTTAGCAATGGCATCTGTTAAATTAGAAGATACTATTGTTTTAATTATTGCACCATTTGCAGGTAATTTATTATGAGATTGTTTTTGAGATAATATATATTCTGCAATTAAGTTTCCTGTCATATTTCCATTAAATTGAATATATTCACCAGTTTTTGTATCTTTTACATACATACCTAATCTATCAGCATCTGGGTCATTAGCTAAAATTAAATCAGCATCTTTTTCTTTTGCTAATTCTAAAGCTAATTTGAATGCTTTAGGGTCTTCAGGGTTAGGATAATCTACTGTAGGAAAGTTTCCGTCAGGTTTTTCTTGTTCAGGTACTACATAAACGTTTTCAAAACCTAGTTCATTTAAAATTGCATGTACCAAACGGTTTCCTGTTCCATGAAGTGGAGTATATACTATTTTTATATTTTTTTGATTATTTTTTATTGCTTCATCATTTACTACTAATTTTTTTAATTCTGCAATATATTTTTTATCAATTTCTTCTCCAATAACATTGTATAAGCCTTTATCAATAGCTTCTTGCTTATCCATAGTTTTAATTGTAGAAAAATCAGTAACAGCATTTACCTCAGCAATAATTTCTTTATCTGTTGGCTCAACTATTTGAGCACCGTCATCCCAGTAAACTTTGTAACCATTGTACTCAGGTGGGTTATGACTTGCTGTTACAACTATACCAGCAGTACATCCTAAATTTCTTACTGCAAAAGATAATTCAGGAGTTGGTCTTAAACTATCAAATCTATATGTTTTAATTCCATTTGCATTTAAACAAAGTGCAGCTTGTTCACTAAATTCTGTTGACATTCTTCTTGAGTCATAAGCAATTGCAACACCTTTATTTTGTCCACCCTTTTTAATAATATAATTTGCTAAACCTTGAGATGCTTTTGTAACAGTATATTTATTCATTCTATTAGTACCAATACCAATAACACCTCTTAAGCCAGCTGTACCAAATTCTAGGTCTTTATAAAATCTGTCCTCAATTTCTTTTTCATCATTTTGTATACTTCTTAAATCTTGCTTGTCTTCTTCTGAAATAACAGGATCATTAAGCCAAGCATTATATTTTATTTTATATTCTTCCATTTATTTTTCCTTTCTAAACTTATTATTAATTACAAGTAAGGTAATATAATACTTTTCGTAGCGAGGCTGTGGGGAACGACAAGCTAGAAGATGTTGCTAAATTTTTTCAAATCATTATTAATGTTTGCAAAAAATTGTTGTTACATCTTCTTGCGTAGTCGGGATGGAGCGAAGAAAAGTTTTCATATTACCTTACTGTATAAATAACTAATTAATCCCATGAAATGCTTTATATAATGCTCTTGCAGTTTCAGGGCTATCAACACCAGTTGCATTCTTTACAGGAGCAAATTCTTCTTCTCTTTTTACTCTTAAAATACTCATGTTATCAGCAATGCTAAAAGCATCAAATATAAAAGCCTCAAATTTATATGCATTTGGCTCAGTTGGTTCAACTAAATTTCCAGAAGCATCTAAATAACTTGCTTTTTTGAAAGCAACATGATAAGGTAATTTATTTTTGCTAATTTCTTCTAATAATGAAATATTAAATTGATTACACAAAATATGAGATTCTCCATATAAAAGTTCTCCATTTTCATCTAGTGCTTCAGATAATTCTTTAGAAATTTCTGTGTATTCAATAACACTTGGTTTTCCATCTTTTTTACAGAAAACCCCAACTCTTTCTTCTGGACATGCTTTTACAACACTTTTTCCACCAGAAAGGGTATTTTCAGAAACCATAAGTCCAGTTAAAACAGGATCAACCATTTTAACTAAAACATTATCAACACCGCCGATAAAAATCCATTCAATTCCTTTTTCTTGCATATCATATAAAATGCCATTTTTTCTCATAGCTTCAAAAATTCCACCATGACCATCAGCAGCTTGTTTTATTAAACCATGTTCATCTAATAAAATTTTGCCATTTGTATCAAGCATAGGAAGTTTGCCTTGCTTAAAGAATTTAACTGCAGTTTTTGGGTAATCAAAATAATTGTGTTCTTCAAAAAACTTAACAGTATCATCATTATTTTCATCACTTGTCATTAAATACCAAGGAATATCAACTCCGTATTTTGTTCTAGCTTCTTTTATATGCTCACATAAAATTTCGAAAATAGATTTGTGAGAGTCAAGACCTAAATCAAAAGTTCCTTTAGGACCATTATGTCCAAGTCTAGTTCCTTGTCCACCAGCCATAGTAACTACAGCTAATTTTCCTGTTTTAATAACTTCTTCACCAATTTCAGTATATTTTCTTAATTCTTCATCAGAAAGCTCTGATTTAGTTGTGTGTGGAATTGGTTCTAATTTTGCATTTTCAAAATTTGGTTTTGTTTTTGTACTTTCATATAAATTTTGTACTTGATTAAAATCTAATGTTAAAATGTCATCTAATAATTTGTTTTTTTGTTCGTCAGAAAGCTTGTCATAACATTGAAGTAAATGCTCCTGTCCATATTTGGCAAGCAATTCTTTCGCCATTGATAATTTTTCCTCCATAAAGAGTACCTCCCTTAAAAAATTACAACTATATCTTATACGATTTAACAAATTAAGTCAAATTTATTATTGCTAATTTGAAATTATAATGTATTTACAACTAAATATATTACAAGCTTAGGAGTTAATTTTGTATAATTCAAGTTTAATAAACAATTTTTTTTTAATAATTCAAAATTACAGTTAGCGCAGTTTGTTGCTTTAATGATATCGGATTTTATAGTTTGAATATTTTTATTATAATGGTTTGAAATAATTATATAAATATCTCTTTCAAGATTTATGCATAGGTTATTTTGGTTAGATATATAAATATAATATATTATATCTGATAAATAGGCTGTCCCCAAATGGAGTGGATTATATCCAAGTTTGAGTAGTTCATTTTTTATTTTTGATTTTATCATATTTTAGTAGTTCCTTTCATAAAACACATTACTATATTTTACTATTTTTTACTTAATACTTTACTCATTTATACAAAATGATACAATAAAAAATATATTTTTATATAAATATTGAAAGTAGCCAATGTATTAAGGAGAATCACATTATGAAAAACACTTTAAAAAAATTACTCATTATGCTTGCATTAGTTTTACTTACTGCAAATTCAACCGTAAGTTATGCTTGTGCAGCTAACAAGGCTGAACGGAATTGTATTGTGACTGAAAATATTACTTTTTTGCAAGAATCAACAGGATATATCGTAGATGAAAATGGTAACTTTTCAACTGTTAAGGAGGTTAAATTTACAGTTCCTAAGTCTACGGTGTACACAATTACAGTTGGAACTAGTGGAAATGCACTAGTATATTTTAGAAAAGGAGATAAAAATATATTCTCTGTTGATCTAAATAAATCCACACATCAAAAAAGGTATAATTTGGTTAAAGGTACTGAATATACAATACAATTTACAAATGAAGATGCAGGAAATAACTTTTTCGTAGCATTGGTGCATCAAACATATGATTAATTAAGTAAAAATAGGTAAAAAGTATTTAACTATTATGGCTACTTTCTTTATTGAAAAAGGGGGAAATACCCCCTTTTTTTAATATTCAAAAATACTAGAAGAAGAGTAAACTTTGTATATATGATCTTTAACTTCTTCAGTTGATTTTCCATTAAAAGTATTTAAAGAATAAATTAGTCTATTATTTTCAATTTTAATATTTGAAACTATACTGTTATCTTTTATTAATTCTTCATATTCTTTTTTTAATTCATCTGTTGTAAACCCACTTCTGCAATATCTGGTACTAATACAAATATTTTTAGAAGTATCAAAAGTAAAAATTATGCTAAGAGTTTTAGGATTATCGGAATCAACGTCATTTTTGGTATAAACAAGAATATGAGATATATTACTTCTTTCAAAAGTTGAGGTAGGGACGGTAAGCCAATTCCAAAATGTTTTTATATAATCTACCTTTCCATTTTCATTAATAATTACCTCATATGATGAAATTTTAAAGCTAAAAAAAGTAATAAATATAAAAAGCATTATTACAATTAATATTAAAATTTTAATTCTTTGAATTAATTTGATTTTTTTTAAATAATTAATTTGCTTGTTTTCGTCAATTTTATTTAGAGTTAGTTCTTCTCCCATATCTTTTAATATTTTTCTACAATCCTCACAATCATTTAAATGTTGCTCAATAAAGGCATTACTAGATTCATTTGTAACTTTGTCAATATAACTAGGCAATAGGTCTTTTACTATTTCACATTCTTTAATTTTTTTCATCAAAATCACCTTCCTTTATTTTTTGTTTTCCCCTATAAAAGGTTACTCTTGCTAAATTTTCACTTATGCCTAAAATATTTCCAATTTCTTTAAAACTTAAATTTCCCATAATTCTCAAATATATAATTTCTTTGCTTCTTTCGTCTAATTTATCAATTTTATTATATAGATACAATTTACTTATGCTGGTTTCTTCTAAGCTATTATTTGTGTAATCCTCAATTGAGGTTAAAGGGATTGTTGAAAAATTTTTATGTTTTTTTAATTCTTTATAATATAAATGTTTTGCTATTTGGCATAACCAAGAAGATAATTTACAGTTACCTTTAAATTTATTTATATTTTTCATTGCAATAAAAAAGGTTTCCTGTGTTAACTCTTCAGACAAAGAGTCGTCTCGAGTAAGGCAAAATAAATATTTATATATTTGCTTTGAATAAGTTACATATATTTCTTCAATGTTATTCGTACCCATAAACACTCCTTTCTTAGTTAAACATAAGAGTCAAAAAAATGGTATTTTGTTACAAATTATAATTAATTATTTATATAATAAAAAATCTTTATTGTTAGAAAAGCAATTTCACAATAAAGATTTATATTGATTATTAATTATCATTTACGATTTTTTTATCATTGTAACCACAAAAAACATCTGTAATTTCTTTTTCACCAGAAGTATTTAAAATTTTGTCATGATCATCTAATATATTTACTATGTCATTATTAAACTCCGTCACCTCGAAAAAATTTATAATTTTAATAAACCTGAGTTGATTTTTTCCTAACCATTTTTTTATACTATTATTTATAATTTCAATATAATCTTTACTTCCACTAACTAATATAATACTACTATTTGAAATTTCATTATTTAAAATATTTTCTACATTAATATATTTTTTATCATCTACGTTTGTCCAACGGATATTTAAAATTTTATTTTTATTTTTTAGATTTAAATTTTGCAACAATACTTTTATATTTTCTTCAATATCACTTTCTAGGAATGTTATTACTTTGTTATTTTCTTCAATTTTAGAATTAATATATGGCAAAATAGTTGTAGCTAAATGCCAATCACTAACATAAAAACCACATAGTTTTTCTACTTGACAATTTTTAATTTTCATACAAAATAACCCCCAGTTTTCTTTTGTTTATCTATGGAAAATTTTACCATTTATTCTTACGGAAGTCAAGGAAAAAAGCTAACAATCGTATGTGTTTATTCGACATTTTTGTATTCTAGGAATTTTTGCATAGTATGCAAAAATTCTGTAGAAGACAAATATGCAAATTACTAGAATTTCTATCAGTTTGCACTGTGTAGAAATTCTTGTAATCTGTTTTTTGTACTCTAAATTTGATTAATAAAAAATGGCAGTAATGTATAAAAAATAAAAAAGTTGTTAATAATTGTATTAATTAATAATTTCTTGAAGGAGATAAAAAAATATGAAAAATTTCAAAAGATTAAAAATTGGGAGAATATTTGTTATTTTAACATTATTAGCTATATTTATACTGATATCTGCAATTTCATATGTAAGTGCTGTTTCAAATAATATTGCAAATAGTGTATTTAGACTACATGTTATAGCAAATAGCGATAGTGAAGAGGATCAAAATTTAAAATTAAAAGTAAGAGATGAATTACTTTCATATATGAATATAATTTCAAAAGACAGCAAAACAAAAGAAGAAGCAATGAAAATTGCAGATGAACACAAGGAAGAATTTATAAAAATTGCAGAAAAAACAATTAAAGAAAATGGATATAATTATACAGTAAATATTCAAATAGGAAAGGCTGATTTTCCAACTAAATATTATGGAGATATAACATTACCAGCAGGAGAATATGATGCATTAAAAGTGCAAATAGGAGAAGCAAAAGGTAAAAACTGGTGGTGTGTAATGTTTCCACCCCTATGTTTTGTTGATGTAAGTACCGGAATTGTACCAGATAATTCTAAACAAGAATTAAAACAAAGCCTAAATGATGAAGAATATGACTTAATAAGCAAAACAGATGAAAATGAAATTGCTTTTAAATTTAAAATAGTAGAACTTTTCCAAAACTGGAGATTAGGCAACAAAAATATTTAACGCCTAGCTTTTATATACAACAAGGTTAAGTTGCCTTGGACTGTACGGGTTGCAAAGCAACCCTGTACATGTGGCGAAGCCACTTTTCTTATTTACAGACTAATATCTTGCCAAATAATATAAATTGTGATATAAAAATAGAAGAAAATAAAAATGGAGGTAATTCCTTTGGATAAGTTAGTAATAAGTGGACCAACAAAATTAAAAGGAGAAGTAACAATAAGCGGAGCTAAAAATGCAGCAGTTGCAATATTACCAGCAACTTTATTGATTAATGGAATATGCAAAATAGAGAATTTACCTAATATTAGTGATGTAAAAATGTCATGCAAAATTTTAGCCGAGTTAGGAGCTAAAATTACATGGATATCAGATAATGAAATTGAAATAGATACAAGAGACATATGTTGTACACAAGCTCCAATAGATATGACAAGCAAATTTAGGGCTTCATATTATTTATTAGGAGCATTACTTAGTAGATGTGGACATGCAGAAGTTGGGCTTCCAGGTGGATGTAATTTAGGTGCAAGACCAATTGACCAACATATTAAAGCTTTTGAAGCATTAGGAGCAAAAGTAGTAGTTGCACAAGGAAAAGTTACAGCTAAAGCAAAGAAAATGGTTGGAACATCTATATATATGGACGTGGTTTCTGTTGGTGCAACAATAAATGCAATGCTTGCATCAGTACTTGCCGAAGGAACAACAACTATAGATAATGCTGCAAAAGAACCACATATAGTAGACGTTGCAAACTTCTTAAACACTATGGGGGCAGACATTCGTGGAGCGGGTACAGATGTTATAAAAATAAATGGTGTTAAAGAATTAAAAGGAAATGCTACATATTCAGTTGTACCAGATCAAATAGAAGCAGGAACATTTATGCTTGCAGCAGTTGCTTCTAGAGGAGATATTACAATTAAAAACTGTATTCCAGAACACTTGGATTGCATAACAGCTAAAATACTTGAAATAGGTGGAACAGTAAAAGACATGGGTGACTCAATTAGAGTTACAATGAATAAAAGACCTACAAAAGCAATTGTAAAAACACTTCCATATCCAGGCTTCCCAACAGATATGCAACCACAAATGGGAGTTGTGCTTTCAATAGCAGATGGAACAAGTATGATTCATGAGAGTATATGGGAATCAAGATTTCAATATACATCTGAGTTGAATAAAATGGGAGCAAAGATTACGGCACAAGGAAAATCAGCAGTATTTGAAGGAGTTAATGAACTAACTGGAGCACCAGTATATGCTACAGATTTAAGAGCTGGAGCAGCACTAATTATTGCTGGTATTATAGCAAAGGGAGAAACTCAATTATATAATATTGAACATATTGATAGAGGATATGAAAATATTGAAGAGAAATTCAGAAAATTAGGAGCAAATATACAAAGAGTGACAGAGTAAAGGACGAATACACAAATGTTTAATTTTTGTAGTTTATATAGTGGAAGTAGTGGAAATAGTTTATTTGTACAGACTGATAATACAAAAATTTTAGTTGATGCAGGAGAAAGTGCAAAAAAAATTGAAACAGCTTTAAATAGTATAGATGTAAATATAGATGATATTGATGCAGTTATAGTTACACATGAACATTCAGATCATATAAAAGGTTTAGCAACAATATCAAAAAAATTTGATATACCAATATATGCAAATAGAGAAACATGGGATGCTATGCCTCAAGTTGCAGAGAAAACTCAAAATCAAAATTTATTTAATGTAAATGAAAAATTTGAAATTGGAGATTTAAAAATAATACCTTTTTCAATACCACATGATGCAGCAAACCCATGTGGATTTAACATATTTTACAATAATCAAAAAATAAGTATAGCAACAGATATAGGACATATGGATAAAAAAATAATAAAAAACTTAGAAGAAAGTTCTTTTATATTATTAGAATCAAATTATGATCCTAATATATTATCATATTCAAAATATCCATATTCACTAAAACAAAGAATAGCGGGGCCAAATGGACATTTATCAAATGAAGCAGCTGGAAAAACAATTTCATATTTGTTAAACTCAGGTTTAACAAATGTTATGCTTGGACATTTAAGTAAAGAAAATAATTTTCCAGAACTTGCTTATAAAACAGTTGTTGATGAATTATGTGCTAGTAATTTTGATGAAAATAAAATAAAAATTGCTGTTGCAAGTAGATCAAATCCAAGTGAAATATTAAATTTAGAGGTATCATAAATGTTACATATTGATTGTATTTGTGTTGGAAAATTAAAAGAAGATTATTTAAAAAATGCAATATTAGAATACTCAAAAAGACTTTCTAAATATTGCATTTTTAATATTATAGAATTACAAGATGAAAAAGTTCCAACTAATTTAAGTGAAGCTGAAAAAGCAAAAATAATTGAAAAAGAAAGTAATAATATTTTAGTAAATATAAAAGATAATAGTTATGTAATTGCATTAGATTTAACAGGAAAACAATATACATCTGAGGAATTTTCTAAAAAAATAATGCAAATTACAAATTATTCTTCACATATTACATTTTTAATTGGTGGAACATTAGGAATGTCAAAAACTTTATTATCGAGAGCAAATGAATTAATATCATTTTCAAAAATGACATTTCCACACCAATTAATACGTGTATTTTTATTAGAACAATTATTTAGAGCTTTTAAAATTGAACATAATGAAACTTATCATCATTAATATATATAAGAATGTAGAGGAAATTAAAAAGATAATCAAAAATTATAATAAATTGGGGGCACTATAATTTATAATTAATTTGGGGGCTACCGAAAGAAAAAATATATACACAATAAATAGGGGTTATACAGGAAATTTCCTCTACAAAAATAAAATCATAAATTTAAAATTTTTTGGTTAAAATTTAGAAATTAATTTTTTAGAATAAAATTTTGTCATTCAAAAGTAAAAACAAAGTTGTATTGAAATTTAAACTCTAAAATTATAATACAATAAATTACTTGTAATGTCAACAAAAACATTACGACATAATTCGACATACTATTACAGACACAATGATTCCAACGATATCAGATAACAGTGCGACTAATAGTGCAAATCGAATTTTTTTTATTTTTACGCAAGAGGTATAAATTGCAATTACATAAAAAGTTGTTTCTGTTGAACCCATAATTGTAGAAGTTATATTTCCTATTAAACTGTCAACTCCGTAATTATTCATAAGATCAACAGCTACACCTATTGATGCACTTCCAGAGATAGGTCTTAACATTACTAAAGGAAGAATTTGACTTGGAATTCCAAGTAAATTAGTAATAGGAGAGATTATAGATATTATAAAACTCAAAATTCCAGAATTACGAAGTAATCCTACTGCTAAAAAGATTCCAAGTAATGTTGGAAAAAGCTCAATTACTATTTTTATACCATCTTTTGCACCATCTAAAAATGTATCAAAAACTTTAATTTTTTCTTTTAACCCAAAAAGAACAATGATAATTATAGTAGCTGGTATAGCAAAAGCAGATAAAAAATTAGATATTTGCATAAACTCACCTTTATATTAAAACTTTTTATGTGTCAAAATTTTAGTTAAAATAATACCAAAAATAGCAGAAAATATGGTTGATATCCATATTGGAACAATAACGCTATTAGGAGCAGTTGAACCAAGAGATGTTCTAATTGCAATCACATTTGTTGGAATAAGCTGGATTGCTGCAATATTTATAATAATAAACATAATCATAGAATTACTTAATGTGTCCTTTTTGGTATTATCTTTCTGCAATGTATTCATAGCTTGTAAGCCGATTGGAGTGCTGGCATTTCCTAGACCTAAGAAATTTGTGACCATATTCATAGAGATTTCCTCTTTTGCTTGTTTATTATTTTTTAGTTCAGGAAATAAAAATTTAATAAAGGGACTTAATGCTTTATTTAAAATATTTATTAAGCTTGTTTTTTTTACAATTTCCATTATTCCATTCCATAAGCAAATTGTTCCAAAAAAAGTAAGAGTTAAATTAACTGCAGAATTCATAGAATCAAAAATTCCATTACTTGCATTTTCTATATTACCAGACAGCAAAGCATATATAATTGAAATTATAATAAAAATAGGCCAAATAATATTTAACAAAAAATCACCACACTTTTTATTTATAAGTAAAGTCTCATTTAATCATATTCGAATAAATTATATTTATTACATATAAAAATGATTCGACAAAATTCGACTTTTTAAAAAACAAAATTACAAAAATTGTTAATTTTTTAATGAATTTTTGTTGCAATTACAAAGCTTTTGTGATATTATCATTTAGTAATAAATTTGTCGAAAAATGTAATTTAAGGAGGTGCTGTATGAAATCTACAGGAATAGTAAGAAGAGTTGATGAATTAGGAAGAGTAGTTATACCAATTGAACTAAGAAATAAATTCGAAATTGCAGAAAAAGATCCAATAGAAATATACGTTGACGGCTCTAATATAGTATTAAAAAAGTTTGAACCAAACTGTATATTTTGTGGTAATTCTAAAAAATTATCAGAATATAAAGGAAAATTAATTTGTGATAAATGTTTAAATAAAATATCAGAAATAAAAGAAGCAGAATAAGTAAAAAAAATAGTGTAAAAAAGATTACACTATTTTTTTTATATAAATTTTTGATAAATTTCATTTTTACTAACATTTCTATCTTTAGCAATTTGCTTAATAATTTCTTTTTTATCTAATCCTAATTTTTCGTAAAAATTATAATGTTCTTCTAAACTCATTTTAGAAAAATCAGTCTCATCAGAATTTTCATCTTTATTTAAATCCAAAATAATTACATATTCGCCTTTAGGGTCAGAAGATAGACTAATTAATTCCGAAACTGTACCATATATTTTTTGTTCATGAATTTTTGTAAGTTCCCTTACCAAACATCCTTGAACATCTCCAATATTTTCTAAAATATCTTCTAACGTTTTTAATAATTTGTGTGGAGCTTCATACAAAATAACAGTTTTTTGTTCTTTCATAATTTGTAATAATTTTTCTTTACGATTTTTCTTATTTAGTGGTAAAAAACCATAAAAGGAAAATTCAGTTGTAGAAATTCCAGAAACAATTAAACTATTAACAAAAGCACATGCACCAGGTATTGGAATAATTTCAATATTATTTTTAATTGCTTCTTTTACAATTTCTTCCCCTGGATCAGAAATACCAGGTGTGCCTGCATCTGTTACTATAGCTATATTTTTACCAGCTAATACTTTTTCAATTAAACTTTCAGATTTTATATCTTCGTTATGTCTATGATAGCTAATCATTGGCTTACTAATTTCAAAATGATTTAATAACTTTAAAGTTTGTCTTGTATCTTCAGCAGCAATTAAATCAATATTTTTTAATGTATCTATTGCACGAAATGTTATATCGCTTAAATTTCCAATAGGTGTAGCCACCAAATAAATTTTACCAGCCATGTATTCCTCCTATATTTTATTATATATTTTTAATAATTCCTCTGTATAAGTTCCATCAGAATTATAAATATACAAGGGCTTATCAATTTTTAAAAAAGGTTTTGCATTTTTAGTTGCTTTAATTAAAACTAAATTTGGAGCCTTGTCACAGCTTGGTTGTACTAATTTTAATTCTTTAGGCTCTAATTTATATTTCCTAAAAATAGATAAAATATCAACTAATCTTTCAGGTCTGTGAACCATATAAATACTAGATTGATCTTTTAATAAGTAACTAGAAATTGCAATAAAATCTTCTAAATCAGCAGTTATTTCGTGGCGAGAAATAAGTTTTGACTTTAATTCATTAATTCCTCCAGTACCTTTAGTTTTATATGGTGGATTTGTTACAATAACATCAAAAGAATTGGTTTCATAAATATTTCTTAAATTTTTAATATTTTCACAAACAATTTCTATTTTATCTTGTAGATTATTTAACAAAATGCTTCGATTAGCCATATCGGCAACTTCTTTTTGAATTTCTATTCCAATAATTTTTGAAGCTCTGGTTTTTGCTGAAAGCAGTATTGGCAAAATACCAGTACCAGTACCTAAATCAATAACTTTTGCGTTTGATTTAACATTTTTAGCAAAATCAGAAAGCAATACACTATCCATACCAAAACAAAAACCATTTTTATTTTGAATAATCTTTAAATTATTTAATTCTAAATCATCAATTCTTTCATTTTCCCTTAATTCCATAAAATACCTCTATATAAATATACCACAAAATCATACTTTTGAAAACAATTATTAATAGTTTTTAAACTATTTTAATATTAAAATTGAAAAAACTATATAAAAACTAAAAGTTTTTTCATAATTTTGAAAAAACTTGACTATAATAAGAAAGAATAGTATAATTATTTATAGTTAGGAGGACTTATGGAAAGAATAAATAGAGAAAATTATTTATCTATATTAAAAAATTTCAAAGATCAACAAATAATAAAGGTTATTACAGGAATAAGAAGATGTGGTAAGTCAACATTACTAGAAATATTTCAAGATTATTTAATAGAAAATGGAATAGAAGAAAAACAAATAATATCAATAAATTTTGAAAATTCAGATTATGAAGAATTACAAGATAGAAAAAAACTATATGAATATATAAAAGAAAAACTAGTAAAAGGAAAAAAGACATATGTTTTTTTGGATGAAATTCAGAATGTAAATGAATTTGAAAAAACAGTAGATAGTTTATTTATAAATAAAGACGTAGACCTATATATAACAGGTTCAAATGCGTATTTATTATCTTCAGAACTGGCAACTTTACTTACAGGAAGATATATAGAAATAAAAATGTTGCCATTATCATTTAAAGAATATTTATCAAGCTTCAAAGATAAAACAGATTTGTCAAGAAAATTTAGAGATTATTTGAGATATAGTTCATTTCCACAAGCAATTCAATTATATAAAATAAATCCTGAAAATATAAATTTATTTTTAGATGGAATATACAACACTATTTTATTTAAAGATGTAATGCAAAGAAAAGGAATAACAGATAAAAATGTTTTAGAGAGAATTACAAAATACTTATATGACAATATAGGAAATAGAACGAGCATGAAAAGTATAAGTGATAATATAGAGGGAATAGAAAAAAATTCATCCTATAATACAATTTCGAACTATGTAGATGCATTGTTAGATAGCTATTTAATATTTAAAGCTAATAGATATGATATAAAAGGAAAAGAATTCTTAAAGACTCAAGAAAAATATTATGCTGTAGATATAGGATTAAGATATTATATGCTAGGGCAAGGCTCTGGTAAAGACATGGGACATATACTAGAAAATGTGGTGTATCTTGAATTATTAAGAAGAGGGTTTGAAGTATATATAGGAAAATACGATGATTTAGAAGTTGATTTTGTAGCAAAAAAACCTGAAAATACTATATATTATCAAGTAGCATTAACAACTAGGGAGGAAAATGAGGCAAACAGTAAAATTTTAGCTAGGGAATTAACGCCTTTAAAGAAAATAAATGATAATTATCCTAAATATATTTTGACATTGGATGATGATTTAGATGCCGATTTTGATGGAATAAAAAAGATAAATGTATTAGACTGGTTACTTGAAGAAAAATAATATTGATATAATAGTTTGTCAGAACATGTATATGACAAGCTATTTTTATATATAGGAAATTACTATACAACTAATTGCAACCCAGAATTTTGTGGATTGAAAACACTTGCTAAAAATAAAAAAATATTGTATTATATAAATGTTACCAAAAATGTGTCTATAGCTCAGTTGGATAGAGCGCTCGCCTCCTAAGCGAGAGGTCGCAGGTTCAATTCCCGCTAGGCACACCATATTTTTTTAGGAGAAAGCATGTTAGAAAAAGAAAAATTTATGAAAGAAGCTTTAAAACAGGCACAAAAAGCTTATGAAAAAGGCGAAATACCTGTTGGGGCTGTTATTGTGAAAAATAATAAAATAATAGCAAGAGCATATAATGAAAAAGAAGAAAAATTAGATACTACGAAACATGCTGAAATTTTGGTAATTCAAAAAGCAAGTAAAAAGTTAAAAGCATGGAGATTAGCTGACTGCGAAATGTATGTTACATTAGAACCTTGTAGTATGTGTGCAGGGGCTTTAATACAATCAAGGCTAAGAAAAGTATATATTGGAACAATGGATAAAAAAACTGGTGCTTGTGGTTCTGTTTTAAATTTATTAGACTATGAATTTAATCATAAAGTAGAAGTTGAAACAGGAATATTACAACAAGAATGTGAAAAAATCTTAAAAGATTTTTTCAAAGAATTAAGAGACAGCAAAAAGAAGAGTTAAAAAAGTTTACTATACAATTTTAAATTATTTACATATAATAAATGGAGCAGTATCGAAGTGGTCATAACGAGGTTGATTCGAAATCAATTAGGCGTGTTAAAGCGCCACGTGGGTTCGAATCCCACCTGCTCCGCCATTTAGTTAAAGATGTGTCCCCTAACTGACAAAAATGTCAGTTAAAGAAACGTCCCCAAACTGACAAAGGAGATTAATATGTTTACGGAGAGTAGAAAACAAACGATAAAGTTGGTTATTGCAATTTCAATAATATGTTTAATACTTATAACAGTGGCTATTCTTATGATTAAGTATGAGGTTGAGGGTGAAACTAATATGCCTTTTAAGCTTTCAAAGGTTATAGTTGTTGGTACTGTTGAAGGTGTTGAAAAAAATGAAAGTGATAAAAAATGGGATTTTAGTATTTTTCAAAATAATGATATTCACTTTTATATTGATCAAAATAAAGAGAATACACAAGATTTACTAATTAAATCAGTTAAAATAGAAAATATTAACATTATTGAGCAACCACAAAAAGGCACTATTAAAGCATATATGCCTAATAGTGAAGAGGGAAGATTGTTTAGTTATGATGAGCAATTTGAAGTAAAAGAAAAGCTAGAATATAAAGGTGCAAGTCAAAGTAGTTCTACTAATTTGGCAATTGGTAGTAAAGGTGGTACTGCATTAATACGTATTAGTAATACTGATATTGGTAACTACACATCAGATAAAGATAAACAAATTGAACATGACGCTTCTTTATTAGAAAAAATAGAAACAAATAAGGAAGAAATAAAATTTAAAGTTTCTTTTGATTTTATAATAGAAACTACAAAAGCAAAGTATAAGTCAAATATTGAACTTGAACTTCCAACAGGTAATTTGGGAGAAGAAAAAAATTGTTATTTAGAGATTGATGATACAAGTGATATAATCTTTAAAAGAGTCAAATAATACTTGATATTTAAACTAAAAAAGTATATAATTCAAATGATATGATTAAAGTAAGCCTAGTCATTGTATGGAGAATAAACCAATAAAAGCCTATGAACCTTGTCAGATCCGGAAGGAAGCAGCAATAAGTAGATACTTTTGTGTGGAGTTATTCTCCATAGAGTGACTGGTGACCTAAATTTTCATATCATTTATTTAATGGAACTAGTATTAGTAATATAATATTTCTATAGCAGTTACTTTAAAAATACTATATTACTAATAACAAAAGTAAAGAAAAGGTGATAAGAGTATGGCATATACGGCTTTGTATAGAAAATTTAGACCACTAAAATTTTCGGATATGGTTGGTCAAGAGGCTATTACTAAGACATTAAAAAATCAAATTATGTCAGGTAGAGTTGGTCATGCATATTTATTAAATGGTACCAGAGGAACAGGTAAGACTACTACTGCTAAAATTTTAGCAAGGGCTGTAAATTGCTTAAATCCTCAAGATGGAGAACCATGTAATGAATGTGAAATTTGCAAAGCTGCACTATCAGGTTCTTTAACAGATATTGTTGAAATGGATGCTGCTTCAAATAACAGTGTAGATGACATTAGAGCAATTCGTGATGAGGTTAATTTTTTACCAACACTTGCAAAATATAGAGTATATATTATAGACGAGGTTCACATGCTTTCAACAGGAGCTTTTAATGCACTTTTAAAAACATTAGAAGAACCACCAGCACATGTTAAATTTATATTAGCTACAACAGAACCACAAAAGTTGCCAGCAACAATACTTTCAAGATGCCAACGTTTTGATTTTAAAAAAATATCAAATGACGATATTAGTAGAAGACTTGAGTATGTATGTAAAGAAAGTAATATAGAAATTACAAAAGAGGCTTTAAAAATAATATCAGTTTTAGCAGATGGAGCAATGAGAGATGCTTTAAGTATTCTTGAAAGATGTATTCAAGAGGGAAATGATAAAATTGATGAAAACTTAGTTAAGGATTTAGTTGGAATTCCAAAGCTAACATTTATAGCACAAATTATGAAAGCAATTGCTGAATACAAAGTAGAAGATATACTAAAAATAATTGAAGAAATTACTAATCAAGGAAAAGAATTAAATAATTTATTATGGGAAATTATTAAATATGCTAAAGATATGTTAGTATATAAAACAGGAGGAAAACTTGAAATATACAGTCAAGACGAGTTAAAGCAAATGGATGAAATTTCAAAACAAATTTCAAAAGAAAGATTATTACAAATAATATATGCTTTATCAGAACTTGAAAATAATATGAAATGGTCTTCACAAAAAACAGTATTATTTGAAGTAGAAATGATTAAACTTTGTAGTCCACAAGAAAGTGCAAATACATCAGGTCTTGAAGATATAACAGCAAGATTAAATAATTTAGAAAATAAAATAAACTCAGGAAATATTAAAGTAGCAGTTCAACAGAGAACAGAATCAAAAGAAGAAAAGAAATTTGATAAAACTGTAGGAAAAGTACACATTGAGCAAGTTTCAAATTTAAATATAGAAAAATTGCCATTCTGGAATAAAATAATTGAGCAACTGAAACAAGACAGAAAAATGCTTTTAGCAAGTAACTTACTAAATACAGTTGCAACAATGTTAAATGACATGACAGTTGGTATAGTATTTCAAAATGGATTAACTCCATTTGTAAAAAGCATTATGGAAAAACCTGAAAATATACAAGAATTAACAAGACTTGTTTCAATAGAATGTGGAAAAGAAATGAGAATTAAATTATTAGATTGCCAAGATGCTATTTTAGCTCAAAAAGCTAAAGAAAAAAGCTCAGAAGATACAATTAAAGAGGAATTAGATATTCCAATAAATATTATAGAAGAATAGGAGTGTATTACAATGTCAAAAAGAGGTTTCCCAGGAGGAATGGGTGGATTTGGTGGAATGAACATCAACCAATTAATGAAAGAAGCAAAAAAAATGCAAGCAGATATGGAAAAATCACAAACAGAACTTGCAAATAAAGAATTTGATGCAAGTGTAGGTGGTGGAGCAGTATATGTAAAAGTATCTGGTAGCAAAGAAATAAAAGAAATTAAAATTCAAAAAGAAGCTGTTGATCCAGAAGATGTTGAAATGTTACAAGACTTAATACTAAGTTGTGTAAATGAAGCATTAAGAAAAGTTGACAGTGCACAAGCGCAAGAGCTTGGAAAATATAATATTCCGGGGTTAATGTAATATGTCATATTATTCACCATCAATAGAAAAATTAATTGAAGCATTTGAAAAATTGCCTAGTATTGGAAATAAAACAGCAGCAAGGCTTGCATTTCATATATTAGATGCAAGTGAAGAAGAAACTAATGAATTTATAAAAGCAATACAAGATGCAAAAAAAAATTTAAAATATTGTTCTCAATGTTATAATATTACAGACACAGATCCTTGCCCAATATGTGGTAATCAAAATAGAGATCATTCTGTTATTTGTGTTGTTGAAGATGTAAGAGATGTTGTTGCAATGGAAAGAACACATGAGTTTAAAGGTGTTTACCATGTATTGCATGGAAGCATTTCTCCAATGAATGGGGTAGGACCAGATGATATAAAATTAAAGGAATTGCTTTCACGTTTAATGGAAGGACAAGTTAAAGAAATAATTTTAGCTACAAACCCAAGAGTTGAAGGAGAAGCAACAGCAATGTATATATCAAAACTTGTAAAACCACTTGGTGTAAAAGTTACAAGAATAGCACATGGAATTCCAGTAGGCGGGGATTTGGAATACACAGATGAAGTTACATTAAGTAAAGCTTTAGAAGGAAGAAGAGAACTATAAGAAAAAAGAAAAAGATTGAGAATATTATTTTCTCAATCTTTTTTGAATTTATTTTAATAATATATTGCAAATTTCTTTAGTAGAATTCTTTTTTGCAAGTTTAATTGCATTTTCTTTCATTTGCTCAAGTTTATTTTCATCTTTAAATACTAAATCAATAATGTCATCTGGGTTATCAGTTGATTTAAGCCATACACCTGCTCCTTTAGATTCTAAAAATTCAGCATTTTCTTCTTCTTGACCAGGAATTGGGTTTATTATAATCATTGGCAAACTAGAAGCTAAGGTTTCGGTAGTAGTAAGTCCTCCTGGTTTACTAACAACTAGGCAAGATATATGCATAAGTTCTGGAACTTTATCAGTAAAACCAAGAACTCTAACTCTATCTTCAGCTTGATTGTTTTTAGCAAGTTCTTCAAATGCTTCTTTCATTTTTTCATTTTTACCTGCAACAGCAACAATTTGAAAATCAGTAAGTTTTTTTATAAAAGAATCTAATACTTGAACAGTTCTATCTTTTCCTAAACCAAATTCACCGCCACCAAAAAACAATATTACTTTTTTATCTGGATTTAAATTAAACATTTTATAAATTACTTCTTTATCAAAAGTTTCAAAAAATCTATCAGACATTGGAATTCCAGTAACATGAATTTTATTTTCATTAATTCCAAGATCAATCATATCATTTTTCATAGTATCATTAGAAACAAAAAAGTTATTTGTATATTCACTACCAACAAGCCATTGTTTATGAATAGCAAAATCAGTTAAAATAGTAGCTATTTCACAATCTATTTTACCTTTACCTTTTAAATAACTTGCCATTTGACTACTAAAAGGATGTGTAGAAATAATTAAATCTGGATTAATTTCATTAATTAATTTACTAAGTTTTTTAGCCATTAATTTATTGCTATCTTTACTTATTTCAGATAATAAACCTTTTTCAGAATCAAAATAAACTTTACCCCATAGCTTTGGTGCCTTTTTTGCCATTTCTCTATAAGCACCAGTTGTTACTTTTTCTAAAGGTTTATTTATGTATTTCATACAGTCAACCATTTCTGATTCGACATCTGTAAAATTTTCTGTTATATATTTTTGAATAGATTTTGCAGCAGATAAATGCCCACCGCCATATGCTGCATAAAAAATTAGAACTTTTTTCATATAAAAATATAATCTCCTTTTATTTATTTGAGGTAATTGTATCATACATTATATAAAATTACAAAGTTTTTTTTACTTGAATAAATTTACAAAAAAATGTGCAAAATATCAGTAATAAAAATATAGGAGTTTATTATGAATAAAAAAATAATTATTTGCTTAATTTTGGCTTTTATAATATTTATTACAATATTTTATATAACAAATTTACTACCAAAAAAAGATGTACAAGCTGCAAGTAGTGGCAGTAGCTCAGATATACAACTTCTTGCAAGAGCAATAAATGGTGAAGCAAGAGGAGAACCTTATGAAGGGCAAGTGGCAATTGGAGCAGTTATATTAAACAGAGTAAAAGACTCAAGGTTTCCAAACACAATTGCAGGAGTAATTTATCAGTCTGGTGCATTTACTGCAGTATCTGATGGACAAATTAACCAAGCAATGGAGGATGAGGCTACAGTAATGAAAGCTGCGAGAGATGCAATGAATGGATGGGACCCAACTGATGGTGCAGTATATTATTTTAATCCTGCTACTGCAACAAATAAATGGATTTGGTCAAGACCACTTATAAAAACTATTGGAAAACATAGATTTTGTAAATAAGGATAGTATTAAGTAGTCTATGAAAAATTGTAGCGGAGCACAGTGTGCTCTATAAATAAGAAAGGAAAGTAAGAAATGAATAAATTAGTAGATTGGAAAAATAGATTGAAAGACAGACACATGCTTAGTGTTGTATTAGCTTTATTTGCTATAATAATAGCAATGGGAATATGGATTTATAAAAAACAAGTGGATTATAGACAAGCTTCAGAAAATCAATATAATATGGCTTTTTATGAATTAGTAAATTATGTACAAGATGTAGAAACATATTTAGCAAAATCATTAATATCAAGTACATCAGAGCATGGAGCAGAAACATTAACAAATGTGTGGAAAGAAGCGAATTTAGCACAAGTATATTTGTCAAGATTGCCAATTGAATCTGTAGAACTTGAAAAAACAGCAAAATTTTTAAATCAGGTAAGTGATTACAGTTACTCTTTATCAAGAAAAAATATAAAAAATGAAAAATTAACACAAGAAGATTTAGATAATTTAAAAGAATTACACGATTATAGTATAGAACTAAAAAATACACTAGATCAGTTATCAACAGATATAGGTAGCGGAAGAATTAGCTGGGGTGAATTAACTAAAAAGGGTACAGTTGCATTTGCACAAGAAGTTAGTAATATATCAAAAAGTAGTTTTAGTAATATGGAGCAAAACTTTCATGAATATTCTGGCTTAATATATGATGGAGCTTTTTCAGAACACATAACAAGTAAAGAAAAAAGAGGATTAACAGGAGAAAATATAGATGAACAAAAAGCGCAAGAAATTGCTAAAAAATTTATAGGAGAAGATAAAGTTCAAGAAATTAATTTTACTGGGAAATCTGAAAATACAAATATGCCAACATTTGATTTTAATGCAAAAGTAAATGGAGAATCAAATTCAAATATGGTAATTTCTATATCTGAAAAAGGTGGACATGTTGTATTTATGAACTATAACAGGGATGTCCAAGCAGAAAGTGTTACACAAGAAAGAGCAGATGAAATAGGAAAAGACTTTTTAAAATCTCGTGGATTTGATGATATGAAAGAAACCTATTATTTAAAACAAGACGGAATTGTAACAATAAATTATGCATATGTACAAGATGGAGTAACTGTATATCCAGATTTAATTAAATTAAAAGTTGCATTAGATAATGGAGAAATAATGGGAATTGAAACAACAGGCTATTTAAACAGTCATGAAAAAAGAAATATATCAGATGTAAAAATAACAAAAGAACAAGCAAAGAAAAATTTAAATTCAAAATTAAACATTTTAAGTGAAAATTTAGCAATAATTCCAACAGAGTGGAAAACTGAAGTATTATGTTGGGAATTTAAAGGAAAAGTTGATGATACAGACTTTTTAGTATATATAAATGCTAAAACAGGAGAAGAGCAAGATATTTTAGTAATAACAAATACTCCAAATGGAACTTTAACACATTAGAATATTGGAAAAAATATTAAAAATATTTTTTAATAAATTGCTAATAATAATAATGTGAAAATAAATAAGTAATAAAGAATTTAAAACTCTCCCTATTAATCAAGTAAGAAAAAATAAATTTTCACAAAATTAAATCTGTCAGGAGGTAAATTCAGAGTGGCAAACAAAGGACTTATTTCTGATAAATTAAGAGAAGAAATTGCAAAAGAGCTTGGTGTTTATGAGCAGGTAAAACAAGACGGAGGATGGGGAAATGTACCATCGAAAACTTGTGGTAATATTGTAACAAAAGCAATAGAAATTGCTAATAGAACAGCTGAGTAATTGTAATTTACCAAAAATCGCTTTAGTTTAAAACTAAGGCGATTTTTTCGTATAAATTTATTGCAAAGGCATATATATTGGAATATAATAATAAAAATTGTTTTAAAGAAGGGTTAATATATGTCAAATCAAATAATAATTAAAGATATAATTGAAAAATGTAATGGAAAATTAATACAAGGTAATGAAAACTTACCTTTTGATAAATTATGCAAAGATACCAGGATTTTAAACAAAGGTGAAATATATTTAGGGATACAAGGTGAAAACTTTAATGGAAGTACATTATATGAGCAAGCATTAGAAAAAGGTGCTATAGCATGTATATTACAAGGTGTAGAAATATCAGAGAAAGTATTAAAAAAATACCCAGAATCAACAATAGTTTTAGTAGAAGATACTGTTAAAACATTACAAAAATTAGCAGAATATAAAAGAAGTATGTGTAATATTCCTGTTGTTGCAATTACAGGAAGCGTAGGCAAAACTAGCACAAAAGATATGATAGCAAGTGTACTTTCACAAAAATATAAAGTTTTAAAAACACAAGGAAATTATAATAATGAAATAGGAATGCCACTTACATTACTTAGTTTAAAAGATGAAGAAGTAATGGTACTTGAAATGGGAATGAATTCATTTGGAGAGATTAGTTTACTATCAAGAATTGCAAAACCAAATGTAGCAGTTATTACTAATATTGGAACAGCACACATAGGACTTTTAGGCTCAAGAGAAAATATATTAAAAGCAAAATTAGAAATTTTAGAAGGATTAAATAAAAACGGAACAGTAGTTGTAAATTATGATAATGATTTATTACATGAATGGTATGAAAAAGAAAAAAATAACTATAATATTATAACTTATGGAACACAACAAGGAAGTAAAGTACTTGGACAAAATGCTGTATTTCATGAAAATGGAAGTACTTGTGAAGCAATTATAGACTCAAAAACATATAAAGTACATATTCCAGTCGGAGGAGAACATTTTGTATCAAATAGCTTATGTGCTTTAAGTGTTGCAAAAATATTTGAAATTCCAATTGAAGAAGCACTAAAAGGAATTGAAAACTTTGAACTTACTAAAAAAAGAATGGAAATAAAACAAGCCAAATGTGGCGCAATGATTATAAATGACTGCTATAATGCAAATTATGATTCTATGAAAGCTGCCTTAGACTACTTAGGAAAATTGCCAAATTCAAGAAAAATTGCAGTATTAGGTGATATGCTAGAATTAGGTGATTATAGTAAAGAACTACATGAAAAAGTTGGAAAAGTAGTTGCAGAAAATAACGTTGATATACTTATTTGCGTAGGAAAAGAATCGGTAAATATTGCTAAAGAAGCGGAAAAAGGTGGAGTAAAAAATATAGTACATTGCAATTCAAATAAAGAAGCAATTAATATATTAAAAGAAAAGTTAAATAAACAAGATGCAGTATTACTAAAAGCATCAAATAGTTTAAACTTTACTGAAATTTGTGAAGCAATTTGTTAAGGGGGAAACAACATGAATAAATTAAAAGTTGGTGTTATATTTGGTGGTATGTCAACAGAACATGATGTATCAATATCATCAGGAACATCTATAATTAAAAATTTATCAAAAGAAAAATATGAAGTATTACCAATATATATATCAGAAGACGGAAAATGGTATAAATACACCAAAAATGTAGAGGAAATTGAAGCATTACATGTTGGAGATAAAATAACAGAATTAGAAAAAATAGAAAATGAATTTGAATATTTAAAAAGTTTAGATATTGCTTTTCCAGTATTACATGGCTTATATGGAGAAGATGGAACAATTCAAGGACTATTAGAATTATTAAAAGTTAAATATGTTGGATGTAAGGTACTTGGATCAAGTATATGCATGGATAAAGTATACGCAAAAATTATATTTGAAAAAGCTCAAATTCCACAAGCAAAATATGTTTATGTAAAAGCGAAAAATAACATATATACATACGTAAATGAGAACTTTGAAGAAGAAATAACTTCTATAGAAGATATTGCAAAAAAAACAGAACAAAAATTAGGATTGCCTGTTTTTGTTAAGCCATCAAACTCAGGCTCATCAGTAGGAATAAAAAAAGCTAAAAATGTAGAAGAGCTAATAGAAGCAATTAAATATGCTAGTAATTATGATACAAAAATATTAATTGAAGAAGAAATAATAGGTAGAGAAATTGAATGTGCGGTACTTGGAAATACAGATGTAAAAGCAACTTGCGTAGGAGAAATTTTACCAGCAGAAGATTTTTACACATTTGATGCAAAATACAAAAATGCAGAATCTAGAGTTGTAATACCAGCAGAAGTTGAACAACAAAAACAAGATGAAATAAAAAAACTAGCAATAAAAGCATTTAAAGCAGTAGATGGAAAAGGCTTATCAAGAGTAGATTTCTTTATTAGAAAAAGCGATAATAAAGTATATATAAATGAAATAAATACTTTACCAGGATTTACTCAAATTAGTATGTATCCAAAATTATGGGAACAATGTGGAATTGAATATTCAAAATTATTAGATGAATTAATAAAATTAGCACAAGATTAAGATAGGAAAAAATATGGAAAATATAGAAAATATAAAAATTGATTTAAGAAATGCGTTATCAGAAAAACGATATTTGCATTCAATTGGAACAATGAAATCAGCACAAGAACTTGCCAAATATTATGGACTAAATGCAGAAAAAGCTGGATTAGCAGGACTTATACATGATATAGCAAAAGAAATGCCAGATCAAGAAAAAATACAATATGTAAAAGAACACAATATAGAAATGGACAGATTTGAAGAAAAAAATATAGGTTTATTACATGCCAAAATAGCTGCAAATATTGCAAAAGAAAAATATCATTTTGATAAAGATATACAACAAGCAATAGAATATCATACAACAGGAAATCCAAATATGAATTTATTTGATAAAATAATATTTGTTGCAGATAAAATAGAAGAAACAAGGTCTTACCCAGATTTAAATTATGTTAGAGAATTAGCACATAAAAATATAAATGAATGTGTTATATATATAATTGAATTTGCAGTAAAAAAGACAATAGAAAGAGGGGAAGAACCACATTCAAATAGTATTTTAACTATAAATAAATTGAAAGAAGAGGAAGAAAATAAAAAATCCCTATAATAATTATAAATAAGGTATTTAAAACACAAAAAAGATATGATATAATAACTAAACATAACAAAAGACGGAAAAATTGAAAGAGCATTCTAGGGGGAAATCTAAATGATTTTCAAGGATTATTATAAAATACTGGGACTAAAAAATAGTAATGTCACATCAGAAGAAATAAAACAAGCCTACAGAGAACAAGCTAAAAAATATCACCCAGATATTAATACTACAAGTAATTTTGCAGAAGAAAGATTCAAAGATATAAATGAAGCATATAAAACATTATCAAATTCTAGTTCAAGAAGAAAATACGACAGAATGTGGAATTCACGTATAGGCAAAAAACAAAAAAATAAGGGACAAGCTAAAAAAGAAAAAAAATCAGTTTTTGCGCAATTTTTTGAAATGTTTTTTGGAGAAATTAAGCAAAAAGAAAACAATAGTGGTAAAACTGAAAATAAAAAAGAGCCTAAAAATGGTGAAAATATAGAAACTGAAATTAGTGTATCTATTTCTGATGCTTTTTATGGAGTTGAAAAAAAATTAGCATTAAGAGCAATAGATGGAAAAATGAGAGAATTTAAAATTAAAATACCAGCAGGAATTAGAAATGAAGAAAAAATAAGACTAATGGGACAAGGAAAACCTGGAGCAAATGGAGGAAAAGCTGGAGATTTATTAATAAGAATTCACATTCAAGATGATAAAAAATTTAAAATAAATGGAATTGATTTATACACTACTTTATATGTAACTTCATGGGAAGCAGCTTTAGGTACAAAATTAAATATATCATCAATAGATGAAGATATATTATTATACATACCACAAGGTACAGAAAGCGGAGAAAATATTTGCATAAAAGGAAAAGGCTATCTTGATGGAAAAGGTGGAAGAGGAGACTTATTTGTAAGTGTTCAAATAATGATTCCTAAAAAAATAACAGAAAAAGAAAAGAAAATATTTGAACAATTAAAAGAAATATCAAAATATAATCCAAGAGAAATACATGGTTAACATAAGTTTTATACTGCGAAAATATTGACATAAAGCGAAATGTGTACTATAATTTAATATAGTAATGTGAATCAACAAAGGATGAACTATGTATTTATAAAACAATTCATAGAAAAGGAGTATTAAAGATGGACAAAATACAAGGTAAGCACTTTAGTATTACAGATCCTCAAGGAGTAAACACAGTAATTTATAGGGTAGATAAAACTCCAAAAGAGTTATTACAGGAATACCCAAAATATACAGTACAACGTTTAGAGTATTCAGAAGAGCTAAATGGAAACTTAAAAAAGAAAACATTTTTTGTTGACGAACCAAAAAATGAAGAAGAACTTGTAATTTTATCTTTTGGACAAGATAAAGTAGTTATAAACATGGGAATTTTAGAAGAAAACAAAGTTAAAATTGCTAAACGCCCTATACCAATTAAGTTCGATACTTTATATTCTGAACAAGAAAGAGAATATAAAGAATTTAGATATACGCCAGATTTAAAAAGGCCAATATCAATAATAGATCCAGAAACAACAGAAGAAATCAAACCAATTCTATATTTTGATAAAGAAACAAATGAAGTAAAAGGTAAATGCAAGCTAAAACCATATAAATCATATTTTGCATTTGAAATTAGAGAAAGTAAAGATTAGAAGGGAGTAATTATATGAGTAGTACGAATGTACATTCTAAAAAATCAAAAAGCACAGGAAGCATTGCTGGTAGTGCATTTAAACCAACAGAAAAAACTTTAGAAATTCCTCCAAAAACTCAAGTATTTGAGGTAATACCAAGTTATGTTGAAGAACAAGGAAATATAGAAATTCCAGCTGGGGATGCATATGTTAATGATAGAAATGAAATGGTAAAAGCAGATGGAACCACAAGTAAAATGAAAAACCCAAAAGCTTTTAATGAAATTTCAAAACATAAAAATCAAAAAGATAAAATGGCAGAAAAAGCTTCTAAATCAAAAAAAGAAGTAGAAGTAGATAGATAAAAACTAATGAAAAGGTGATAAAAATCTATGAACGTTAAAGTAAAAAAAACATTAAAAGATTATAAAAAAAGTTTTATAATAATAGGAATACTATGGATTGTTTTAGCAATAATCCTAGTTTCTCCAATTGCATATTCCATTGTTGAATCAATAAACGACAATGGAATTTTTGATTTGAGCAAATTCATTGAGCAAGTCTTTTCAAATATAACAAGTTTCAATACTTTTGGAAAGGTATTTGGAGAAAAATATTTAGGAGTATTTCTTAAAACATTAGCATATTACACAATTATATATATTATATTCTCAGCAATAGGATTGTTCAAATCAAAAGCAAAAAGTGAATATAAAGATATTGAGCATGGATCAAGTGACTGGTGCGAAGGTGGAGAGGAATACCAAGTATTAAGTAAAAATAAAGGAATTTTATTAGCACAAAATCATTATTTACCAGTAAATAAAAGAGGAAACGTAAACGTATTGGTAGTCGGTGGTTCTGGTTCTGGTAAATCAGCATCATACTCAATACCAAATGCATTTCAAATGTTAGGATCATATGTATTTACTGATCCAAAAGGTGAATTATATGACAAAACAGCAGGTTATTTAGAAAAAAATGGTTATTCAATAAAAGTATTAAACTTAGTAAACCCAGCAAATAGTGATGGATATAACCCATTAATGCATATATCAAATGAAATTGACGTTGACGTTATTGCAAACACAATAGTAAAAGGACAAAAAGCGGAAGCTGGAAGTGGTTCAGACCCATACTGGGATGATATGGCTGAAATGTTATTAAAAGCTTTAATATATTATTTAATGGCAACTAGACCAGCAGAAGAACAAAACTTAGCAAGTTGTGCAGAGCTTGTAAGAGCTGCTAACTCAAATGGTGGAAGCAACTTATTAACAGAACTTATAAATCAATTACCTTATGACCATCCAGCAAGAATGTATTATAAATCAATTGAAATAGCACCTGAAAAAACATATGGATCAATTTTAAGCTCATTACAATCTAAACTTGGTAAATTTGATTCAAAAGAAATTGCGGAAGTTACATCAACAGATACAATTGATTTTGAAGAAATAGGAAGTAAAAAAACAGCAGTATATGTTATATCTTCAGATACACATACAGCATATGACTTCTTACTAACAATATTCTTCTCACAAATGATTCAACAATTATATAATTTTGCGGATGAAAATGGTGGAAGATTAAAGGTACCAACATTCTTTATATGTGATGAGTTCGCTAACATTGGTAAAATACCAGACTTTGATAAAAAAATATCAACAAGTAGAAGTAGAGGAATTTCATTTAGTGTTATTTTACAAAACTTAGACCAATTAGAAGCAGTATATGAAAAATCTTATGAAACAATCATGGGTAACTGTGATACACACGTATTTTTAGGAAGTAACTCATATAAAACAGTAGAATATTTCTCTAAAGCATTGGGAGAAAAAACAATTACAAGAGATAGCGTATCAATAAATAGAGATAAACAATATCATAGACAAGGGCTTAGTGAATCAGACCAAGTTTTGGGAAGAGCTCTTATGACACCTGATGAATTAAGAAGAATGGATAATGATGAATGTATTATTTATGAAAAAGGAATAAAACCTGTTAAAGCAAGAAAGTATTATTATTTTGAAAGTCCGATGGCAAAAAAATTAGCAGAACGTACTTTAAACCATTTAGACTTTAATGTAGGTGAAAGAGGTACATGGAGAAAATATAATCCATATAATCCTTATGTAGAAGAAAATGAAAATACAAAAAGCAATGATTTAAAAGTTGATTCTTTAGATGATTTATTTGAAGATGATGATATAGATGAAAAAGACGAAAGTAAAACAGAAACAAATAATAAATCAAATATTCAATTAGAAGAAAATAACCCTGAAGAAAGCAAAAAAGATACACAATTATTAGATTTTGATTTTTCAGACCAAGAAACAAACAAATTTAAAAAAGCAGAAGATACGGCGCCAATTTTACCACAAAATGATGAAAATGAAGTATTTTCTGTAGATGTGCAAAAAGAATTAGAAGCCAAATTTGATGAATTATTTGGACCAATAGATGAAGATTAAATATAAATAAACGTAAACATTAAAAAGTGTTTACGTTTATTTTTTTCAATTAAATTAATTAAATTTAAATAAAAAAGAATTTAATTAATTATTAAAAAATAAATAAAATAATAAAAAATAATAATTAATTTAATTAAAATTAAAAATAAAATAAATAAATTAATAAAAATAAAAAAATATTTCATCATTTATTTTTATTACCCCTAGCATACAAATTAATTAATAAATTAACAACAATCAAAAAGACAAAAAAATAAAGATGAAAATTAAACATTTTGAATCAAATAAATATGTTTTTTATAAAAAATAATAAAAATGAAAATTTTTTAAAATTGAAAATAAAACAAAAAAATGGATAAAATGCAACGGAATAAAAGGTAAGAGGGGTATGAATACTCATATAAAAGCAAGTATACATAAAACAAGAAAAGAGAAGAGCTACAAATAAAAAAACAGAACAGTTATAAAAGGAAAAAGAGAACATACACAGATAAAAAACAAAAAGACAAAAAATAGCATACAACTATTGACTAAAAAAATAATATAATATAAAATAAAAAATATTAAATAATTAAATAAGAAATTAATTGATTTAAAATAAATAATAATAAATAATTAAATTAAAAATAAAATAATAATAAATAAATAATTAATTTTAAATAAATTAATAAATAATAAATAATTAATTAAAAATAAATAAAATAATAAAAAGTAAATTAATTAAATAAAAAATAATCAAATTTATTTAAATAATATAAATAAAAATAATTAATAAAAAATTGGAGGAAATATGAAATTTGTACATATAGCAGATATGCATTTTGATACACCATTTACTAACCTTAGTTTAAAAGGTGATTATGGAAAAATAAGAAGAATGGATCAAAGAGAAGTATTTAAAAAAATAATAAATTATATTAAAGAAAATGAAATTAAATATTTATTTATAGCAGGGGATTTATATGAACATAATTACATTAGAAAAAGTACAATAGAATATATAAATCAATTATTTAAACAAATACCAGAAACAAAAATATATATAACGCCAGGAAATCATGAC
Source organism: uncultured Clostridia bacterium (assembly GCA_934167305.1). Taxonomy (GTDB): domain Bacteria; phylum Bacillota; class Clostridia; order TANB77; family CAG-508; genus CAG-273. The sequence goes on from CAKPKQ010000010.1 coordinate 39,728, forward strand.
CCATATGTAATGAATTCAATGTATAGAAATTTTGAATGGAATGAAAATGTAAAAATATTTACTTCAAAAATAGAAAAAGTTGAAACTGAAGATGCAAATATATATGGATTTGGTTTTGATGATTTTTATTGTGAAAATTCTAATGTAGAAAATATAATATTAGATGATAAAAATAAAATAAATATTTTAATTACACATGGAAGTATAAATGCAAGTGACAAAATGCAATTACAATATAATCCAATAAATAAAAACAAATTAAAATCAGTTGGATTTGACTATGTAGCACTTGGACATATACATAAATTAGATTATAACACAGAAGAAAATCAAAAAATTATTTATCCAGGTTCAACAATATCAATGGGATTTGATGAACTTGGCAAACATGGCTTTATTGTTGGAAATATTGAAAAAGAAAAACTGGAAATTGCATTTATTCCTGCAGATAATAGAGAATTTAAAGAAATAGAATTTGATATAAGCGAAATAAATGATGAAGAAGAATTAATAGAAAAATTAAATAATATACAATTAAATACAAATGATTTATATAAAATAATATTAATAGGAAAAAGAAATTTTGAAATAAATATAAATAATTTATATAAATTTATTAATAATGAAAATATTATAAAAATAAAAAATAAAACTAAACTAAATTATAATTTAGAAGAAATGGCTAATGAAAATACACTAAAAGGTATTTTTATTAATGAAATAATAAATGAATTAAATAAAAATAACTATACTCAAGAAGAATTGGATGAAATGTTAGAAATAGGACTTTCAGTTTTAGATAATTAAAATATTAAGGAGAAAATAATTGAAAATACAAAATATAAAAATAAATAATTATGGAAATTTAAAACAAAAAGAAATTAATTTACAAAGTAATATAAATATAATTTATGGAAAAAATGAAACAGGAAAATCAACATTACTAAATTATATAAAAAATATTTTTTATGGAATTTCTAAAAATAAAAATGGAAAAGAGCTATCGGATTATGAAAAATATTTGCCATGGACTGGTGAAGAATTTTCAGGAAAAATAAAATATGAATTAAATAATAAAAATATATTTGAAATTTATCGTGACTTTCATAAAAAAAATCCAGTGATTTTTAATCAAAATTTAGAGGATATATCACAAGAATTTAAAATTGACAAAAAGGATGGAAATCAGTTCTTCTATGAACAAACAGGAATAGACGAAAAAACATATACATCAACAATAATGTCACTACAACAAGAAGTTATACTAGATAATCAGTCACAGAACAATTTGATACAAAAGCTTGCAAATCTTGCGGGAACTGGTGACGATAAGGTGTCATATCAGAAGGCAATCGATAGAATAAATAAAAAGCTAATAGAAGAGGTAGGTACATCAAGAACACAAGATAGACCAATAAATGTAATACAAAATAGGGCAAATATACTATATAATGACTTGAAGTCAAAAAAAGAAGCCGAAAAGTGCAAAGAAATATTAGAACAAGAAAATAATAATTTAAAACAAAAATTAGAAGAAGAAGAACAGAAAAATAATAATTTAAATAAATTAAATTTATTATTTAATAAATATTCAATAGAATTAGAAAAAAATAATTTAAAAAATAATATAAATAATGAAAATAAAGAAAAAATAAAAAATAAATTAGAAGAAAAAAATAATTTTATTAAAAATAATCCACAAAATAATGAAAGCAGTAATAAAAAAATAAATTATCCAATATTTATTGTTATTTTTATTTTATTAATAATATTAAATATAATAAATTTTATTTTAATAAAACATAAAATAATAAATTATTCAATTTTATGTTTTATTCCAATTGAAATTATTTTATTTATTTTAAAAAATAAAAAAATAAAAAATGAAAAAATTAAAAATAAAAAATCAGAAGATAAATATAAAGAAAAAATTACTATAATAAATAGTCAAATTAATTTATTAGAAGAAAATATAAAAAAATCACAAGAAGAAATAGAAAAAGAAAAACAAAAAATAATTTCTGAATTTAATTTAGAAAAAGAAAATATATTAAATAATGAAATTAATTTTAAATTAGAAGAAAAAGATAAATTAGAAAAAGAAATAGAAATTTCAAATAAAAAAATAGTAGAATATAAATTAAAATTAAATAGTATTGAACATGAAGAAAATAATATAAATAATAAATTAGAAGAATATATTTCAAAAGAAGAGGAATATGAAGAGTTACAAGAACAATTAAATGAATTACAAGAAAAAAATAAATGTATATTAGCTACAAAAGATTTACTGGAAAAAGCATATGAAAAAATGAAAAATAATGTAACACCAAGATTTACTCAAAATTTATCTAATATTGCAAATACTATATCAAATGGAAAATATAAAAAAGTAGTATTTAATCAAGAAAAAGGATTAATAGTAGAATTAGAAAATGGAGATTACATATCCGCAAACAGATTAAGCACAGGAACAATTGATGAATTATATTTATCATTAAGATTATCAATGTTAGATGAAATATCAGAAGAAAAAATGCCAATTATATTGGACGAAGCATTTGCATATTTTGATGATGAAAGATTAAAAAATTGTTTACTATTTTTAGAAAAACAATCTAATGAACATCAAATTATAATTTTAACATGTAGTAATAGAGAAAAACAAATTTTAGATTCACTTAATATACAGTATAATTTAGTTGAATTATAAGCATATTTATGTTATAATAGTTTTTGCATAAAATACCAGATAAATTTAAGGAGAAGAATAATGTTTCAGAAATTAGATGAAGTTGAAAAGCGATATGATGAAATTACAAAAAAAATTAGTGACCCAGAAGTAATTGCACAACAATCACAATGGCAAACATTTATGAAAGAACATGCAGAAATTGAGCCAGTAGTTTTAAAATATAGAGAATATAAAAAAGCAAAACAAGCAATAGAAGATGCAAAAGAAATGCTAAAAGACCCTGAAATGAAAGAATTAGCAGAAATAGAAATTGAAGAAAATAAAGAAAAATTACCAAAACTAGAAGAAGAAATTAAAATATTATTAATTCCAAAAGATCCAAATGATGATAAAAACGTAATTTGTGAAATTCGTGGTGGAGCTGGTGGAGAAGAAGCAGCTTTATTTGCGGGTACTTTATTTAGAATGTATTCTATGTATGCAGAAAAAAAACATTGGAAACTAGAAATATTAAATGAAAATGAAACTGGATTAGGCGGATATAAAGAAATATCATTTATGATTACAGGAAAAGGTGCATATAGTAGATTAAAATTTGAAAGTGGAGTTCACCGTGTACAAAGAGTTCCAGATACAGAAGCAAGTGGTAGAATTCATACATCAACTGCAACTGTTGTTGTTTTACCAGAAGTTGAAGATGTAGAAATAGAAATAAACCCAGCAGATATTAAAATGGAAGTATTTAGAGCATCTGGTGCAGGAGGACAACATATTAACAAAACTTCATCTGCAGTTCGTTTAATACACATTCCAACAGGAATGGTTGCTGAATGTCAAACAGAAAGATCACAATTTCAAAATAGAGACTATGCTATGAGATTACTTCGTTCAAGATTATATGAGCAAGAAAAAGCAAAACAAGATAGTGAAGTAGCTAATGCAAGAAAAAGCCAAGTTGGTAGTGGTGACAGAAGTGAAAAAATAAGAACATACAATTATCCACAAGGACGTATAACAGACCATAGAATAGGGCTTTCAATTTATCAAATGGAAAACTTTTTAAATGGTGATCTAGATGAAATGATAGACAGTTTAATTACAGCAGATACAGCTGAAAAACTAAAAGGAAATGAAGAAGAATAATATTAAAAGAAACAAATCATTTGGTTTGTTTCTTTTTTTGTGCCCAAATCGCCAAAAAACTCGTAATAAAACAAAAATTGCTTCATAAATATTCCACTCATACAGAGAATACGTAGCGGAGCACAGCATACTCCATAAATAAAAACATGCCAAAATTCTCCGTCACTAATGCCACGCTCAAACCTGTACTTCCCTTGCATTATGTGGAAAAACGGCCATTTTTTGACAAAAAATGATAACAAAA
>CAKPKQ010000011.1 GCA_934167305.1 uncultured Clostridia bacterium
GCTCTCAGCTCGTTTTTTACATTTTGTTATCATTTTTTGTCAAAAAATGGCCGTTTTTCCACATAATGCAAGGGAAGCACAGGTTTGAGCATGCCATTGGGGACGAAGCATGTGCCATTGGGGACGGAGAATATTGGCATATTTTTGTTTATTCATGCCATTCATGGAGCACACTGTGCTCCGCTATGTTTTTACGCATAAGAAAAGTGGCTTCGCCACATGTACAGGGTTGCTTTGCAACCCGTACAGCCTAAGGTAACTTAACCTTGTTGTATAGCAAAAATCTTCGATTTTTCCTATACAATAAAAAAGCAACCCAAGATTTCTCGGGTTGCTTTTAATGTTAACCTTCCTCGTCTTCCTCTTCTTCCTGATGATTTGCTTCGTAAATCTCTTTTTCTTTACTTCTTCTACCGAAGAGAATAGCCCATGCGGTTGTGCCTGTAAGTCCAAAAATCGCTTTGATTACCGACCGCACAACGGCGGGATCATTTGCGAAACCTTCTTTGAAGATTCTGACAACATTTAGAACCGTCATCATAATTGCTAATACAAGATATGTTCCCACAATATATCTCCGTCTCTCCTGAAGAGAAGCGAAAAATGCGAGAAGTCCAAAAACGCTCATAATTATCAGTTCTGTGTTTACGAGTTCTTCGTAGCTAATGTTGCTCAGGATTTCCATAATGTTTACTCCTTTTTTTCTATTAAATGTATATATTTAATCTAGTTTTTCAACTAGTTGAAACGAGGAACTTTATATAAAATAGGTCTAGGCCTATATTACCATCTATTTTAACACACTTTACATAAATTTGCAAATTTTGTATATAATTATGAAAAGTAACTTTAATATATATTAATTTTGTTTTTTAAATATACACAATCAAAAATATCTTAAACTTATTCTATATGAAAGTTCTTTGATTTTTCTTATATACAAAAAACTCTCAATAAATTGAGAGTTTATATTCTAGTTTTCCTCTTGATCTTTAATTAACTTATTAACATTTATTGTAGGTAACATTAGTGGTGTGATATTCGCGTTTGCAGTATATGTAGATACTATCGCTCTAACATATGGATATAATATTGCAATAGCATTTGGCTCAAAGTTTATTTCTTCTTCATTATTTTCGATTGTAAAGAACCCTCTTATTGAAACTTTCATATAAAATGGATACTTTTCTTCCTTTTCAAATATTTCAACATTTAAATCAACAGTCATCTTATTTTTATCATAACGTATGTTTTTATCAATCTTAAATTCTATTTCAACAGGTCTTTCTTTAAAATTTTCGTTATATTCAAACAAAACATTTTTAACTATGTATTTATTAAAAATTAACTTGCTTTTAAACTTGTCCATAAATCCTCCCCTATATTATAGTCATTATAATTTTTATAATTGTTATAAATTTTTCTATTGTTTATTTTATATTTTTCATTATTTATATCGTAATAAACATTCATTTCTCTTTGCTGTAACTGTAATTCATCATCTATATCATCTTGCATTTTATCTATTACATCTTGTATGTTTATATTATTTACTATTTTATCAACTTTTTTCAACAATCTTTTTATTCTACTCATTTTTTACTAACCTCCTACTTATAATTATTGAAAATAAATCTAAAATCCTTTTTTTATCCCTATATAATTTACTTGTAATTATACATTTTTGATTTTTAACACAAATTTGTTTTTGAACATTTAATAATATATCATCTTTGTATTTTTCATTTCTTTTTTTATTTTTAAACTCTGCCATAATAACATCAAATTCCTTAAAAAAACCATTATCTTCTAATATATTAATCCAAAATTTATCACTTTGTTTTTTCAACTTTTCTACTAATTTTTCAGAACCACTTTCAATAAGTTTTTTCTCTAACTTTTTCTTTAATTTAGAGTATATAATACTTCCTTCTGGTGAGCTTATATCAAATAATTTAGATTTATTAACTATAATTTTAGACTTTATTATTGCATAATTCATTAAGTTTTTTTCATTTTTATCATTATAATTTTTTTCCATATTTATTATATTCCATTGCACAGCATAGAATATATCATCCCAAAAATAAATACCATCTCCAAGCCACTCATATTTTTGTTCTTGTGACTTTGAAATTTTGAAGCCCTGTTTTAGTATGCTTTCACTCTTTTCTTTTGTTGTTCCATGGTATCCTGTCAATATTTTTTGACTCATTTTTACTCCTAGTATTATTATATTATCTATTTAAAATATTTTATACTCAGAATAAAGACAATTCAAGTTTTTTTCGTCGCAATTTTCGACACAATTTGACAAAATAATTATACATTATATTTTTAAATCATACTATTAAGTTTTTATTACATAATTATTACAGATTCATTACATTATAGCATATTTGTACTATTATGTAAACACGTTTTTTTATTCTCTTAATATATTAAAAGTTAAATTTATGCTTTTATTTCACTTTTTTACAATTATCTTATGCAAAAAGAATCAAGGTTATAAAACCTTGATTCTTTTTGTGTTGCTGGTGCGTCATAGAGGAGTCGAACCTCCGACCATCAGATTAAGAGTCTGCTGCTCTACCAACTGAGCTAATGACGCACATATAATTAACTTTAATTATTATACGGCCGATTAGCCTATTTTGTCAATAGTTTGTTTATTTATTTTAGCATAATTTATTTGCAATTTCTGCAAATTGTTCTATTGTTAGTTGTTCTCCTCTTGTGTTTTCATTCAATTCTAATTGCTGTAATATTGTTTTTATTTTTTCTTTTGATGCAATTCCGGCATTTGCTAGTCCATTTAATAATGTTTTTCTTCTTTGCATAAAGCTTGCTTTTATAACTTTAAAAAATATTTCTTCATTTTTCAAATGTACTGGTGGTTCTTTTCTAATATCTAATTTTATAACTTCTGAATTTACTTTTGGTGCAGGAATAAATGATGTATTTGGTACTGTCATCATTTCTTGTGCATTTGCATAATAATACACACAATATGTAATAGCCCCAGTATTTTTTCCTCCTGGAATTTCTGTTAGTCTATCTGCAACTTCTTTTTGTATCATAACTGTTATACTATTTATATTTAATTTTTCTTCTAATAACTTCATTATTATAGGGGTTGTAATATAATATGGTAAATTTGCTACAATTTTTACTGTATAATTTTTATCATTTTCATTTTTTATTAAATTATTTAAATCAACTTTTAGTACATCTTCATTTATAACTTTAAAATTTTCATATAATGAAAATCTATCATTTAAAATTTCTATCATTTTTTTATCTAGTTCTATTGCTATTACTTTCCCTGCTTTTTCTACAAGTTTGCTAGTTAGTGTTCCTAAACCTGGTCCTATTTCAATTACAAAATCTTCTGATTTAATTTCTGAAACTTCTATTATATTTTCAATTACACTATCATCAACTAAAAAGTTTTGCCCTAAATCCTTGTTAGCACTTATGTTATATTTTTTCATTATGAATTTTGTTTCTTCATATATATTCATATTTAATTTTAATCCTTTCTTAATTACTGGATTTGTTGGTTTTGTACCTATTACAGTATATAAAGTAAATTACCAAAAGTCAATAAAAGCACTAGAATTACTAGTGCTTTTGCTTTTTATTCAGATGTATTATTTTCTACAGTTTCACTATTTGATGTTGTATTATTTGTTTCTGTATTTGTTGAAGGATTTTCTTCAACTGGTTTTGTGTCAGTTGGTTGTGATGTTTTTTTAGTTCCTCTTCTTACTATTCTATTTCTAGAATCATATGTGTCTTTTGAAAGTAATGTTGTAGAAATTACTTTTCCATTTTGTTTTAATATTCTGTAGCCTTCGCTTCTGCATCCTGTTATTGCTGATTGTTCTTCAATTTCTTTTCCTTCTTCTAATGTTGGGTCTTCCTTATATATTGTAGTAGGGTTAATATATGATGTAACTTTAGATTGAATAACAACTTCATATTCATTTTCTTCTTTTATTCCATATATTGATACTTTACATACTCCACCACTTGCTGATGCTACTACTTTTATAGGGTATTTTCTTGTGTTTTTAAATCTAAAATCCAAGCTTCCATAATAAACTGTTGCATCTCTACTTGGTGCTACATATCCAGCTGTAAACATATGATTACTTCTTTCAACAATTTTTAAATTTGCAAGTAATGCTGCATTATATATTGTTGATGATACTTGACAAACACCTCCACCAACGCTTGGTACTACTTTTCCACCAATATATGCTGTTCCTTCTTTAAATCCTGTTTCAAATGATATTGCCCCAATTGTTGTATTAAATGAGAAGTTTTCGTCAGGCATTATAACTGTTCCATTAACTTTTTTTGTTGCAAGTTTTATATTCTCGTTTCTATTATAATTACTTGCATCAAATCTTGTTGAGAAAGTAGCAATTAAATCTGGAAATGCTTCTTCTCCTAAGTTTTTGATTGTTTTTTTAGGTTTTGTTATTTTTAAAGGAATTTCATATTCTTGTTTATATTCTTTTATAAGTTCTTCTGCTGCTTCTATAGAAATTCCAAAGTCAACTCCATTAACTTCTGGATGAACTATTGTTGGATTTTTTTCTACATATGCATCTTTAGGCTCTTTATATATTTCATCATGAATTTTTTGTATATCTATTTCATCTGGTTCTTTGTGTTCTACTGGTATTTCTATTTCTTGATAATTTGTATGAATATTTGTTAATTGTTCTTTTATTTTTTGTTTTAATTCATCTGTTTTTATACTATAGCCCGCTTTTCCTCTTACTATTACTAATTTTTCTTTTTCTATATAATAACTATTTTCTACAACTGCATCTTGCATTTTTGAATTTATATCTTTAATAGTTGTTGATAATAAATCTTCATCTAAATATAATTCTGGTGTTATTTCTTTTTTAAATAGTTTTGTGAATAATATCTCATAATTATTAGTTATAATATTTCCTTTTCTTCCAACATTAAAAGCTTCTTTTACAGCATTTTCTACATCAAATTTCGCATTAAATGTATTAGCAGTAATATTGGTTTCACTTTCACCTTTTTTTAATATTAAGCTATTATTTTCATCTTTAAATCTTTCTTCTATTGCATTATTTATTTTGTTTGTTGCTTCTTCAACTGATAATTTTGAAACATCTATACCTAGAATTGATATTTTTTCTAAAATTTTATTATTATTCATATTAAGTAAAGAAAAAATTACTGAAAAAAGCATAATAGCCAAAATTAAAATTAAAGGAATTATTATTGTTCTTGCTTTTATTTGTTTGCTTTTTTCTTTTACTTCTACTCTTTTGAATTCTTGAGTTTGTTCTTTTTTGTCTGTTTCCTTAGCTTCTTCTGTTTTAGTTTCTGTTGTTTCTATTACTTCTTCATTTTTTTCAACTTTACTTTCTTCTTTTTCTTCTTCTTTATTTTCTTTGACTTCTTCTTTTAGAACATCTTTTTCTATATTTTCAGGAGCTTTATTTTCTTTTATTTCCTCTTGATTGTTTGAATCTTTTTGTTCTTTCATCTCTTTTCCCCTTTTATATAAAATATATACTTTTGTATAGAACAATATTACCATAATGTAATTTATTTTACAATAAAAAATTATTTATATTTTGTCAAATTTTATATTTTTTTATACTTTTATACTAGACAAGAAAATTATTTTTATATATAATACTTGTAGAAAATAATGTAAAAAAAGAGGTAGTATTATGCTAGGTCATATGATTGAATATATTCGTAAAGAAAAAAAGCTTACAAAAGCTGGTATTGCTAAAGGAACAAATATCAACACAGGGCATCTAACACATATTGAAAAGGGTGAAAGAAATCCTAGTCATAAAGTATTAAAAAACTTATGTAAAACAATGGACATTCCTTATCGTCCTTTAATGTATACATATGACAAAGAACTTACTGAAGAGCAATTAGGCTATAAGGTTGTTTCTCATATTCCTTATGATAAAATTCCAACCTTTGACTTACTTGGCAGTTTAATTGACTGTCCAACAAGTGCTGCTGGTGCTTCTATTGCAGTAAAAATAAATGATACATCTATGGAACCAAAACTAAAAAAAGATTCTTATGCCTACATAGAATTTAATACTCCACTTGATAATAGAGATGTTGGATTATTTAGTTATAATGGTCAACTTTTAATACGTAAATTTATAATTCGTAAAGATGGACTTGTTTTAAGAGCTGAAGATAAAGAAATTGAAGACATTTGCTTAGATCCAAAAGAAGAGTTTTATATTGTTGGCAAAGTTGTAGGTTCAACATCAAATTAAAAATTTTGTCAAAAATACTTGAATTATAATTTTTTTATATTATAATATTAAATTAGTTAAACAAGAGATAAATAAGGAGAATTTTAAATGGAATTAGTTAAAAATATTTTCTTCAATACAGATAAATTAGTTGAGAATTCAAAAGTTAAAATTTCATATGCTGGTGAACTTTTTCAAAATGATTCAGAAGAAGTTTATATTCATTATGGATTTGGAATTAATTGGGATAATTTAAATGAAATAAAAATGGAAAAAACAGAACTTGGTTTTCAAGCAGAAATAGACTTAATTTCTGATGGTACTTTTAATTTCTGTTTTAGAAATTCAAAAAATAAATGGGACAATAATAATGGAGCAAATTATATTTTTCCTATTGAAAAAGTTGAGCTTGCTTTAGTTGTAAAAGAAAAATCATTTTTATCAAGTCCTAGAAAATTGAGAAAATCATATATTTGGAGTAAAAAAGTACGTTTGGCAGTATATAAAATTATTACATATTTGCCAAGATTAATTTCTGGAAATTATAAAAGAAAAGTTTCAGAATAATAATTAATTGATATTTTTAAAAGCAAACTATTAAAATAGTTTGCTTTTTGAGTTTGTTATATATACCATCCGCCATTTATAGAAATTATTTGTCCTGTTGTATATTCATCTTCTATAAGCCACTTTACACATTTGGCAATGTCTTTTGTTTTTCCTATTTTATTTAATGGAATTTCATTTTTTATTTGCTCTAGTTCCTCAAAATTTAAATTTTTGTTCATATCTGTGTCAATTATTCCAGGTGCAATTGCATTTACTCGTATATTTGATAATCCAACTTCTTTTGCTAATGCTTTTGTCATTCCATTTATTCCAGCTTTTGTTGTTGAATATGCCACTTCACATGATGCTCCTGTTTCTCCCCAAATTGATGAGATATTTATAATACATCCTGATTTCTCATTTATCATATATTTAAGTGCTTCTTGAGTACAATTAAAAACTGAGTTTAAATTAATATCTATTATATTTTTCCATTCTTGCTCTTTAATATCTGTAAATAACCCTTCAAAACATATTCCTGCATTATTTATTAATACATCTATTTTTTTGTATTTATTTATTGCAAATTTTATTAATTCATTTGCTTCATTTCTTTTTGATACATCTGCATTAAATATATCTATTTTTATATTATTTTTCATTAATTCATTTTGAATAGTTACTGCCTGTTCTTTTGATTTATTGTAATTTAATATTACATTATAGCCTTCATTTGCTAGCATTTTTACTATTTCTGCTCCTATTCCTCTTGAGCCTCCAGTAACAATTACAACTTTATTTGTTATATTTTCTTCTTTGTTTTCTTCCATGATTAATATTCGCTCCTTTATACGTTTCAGTCAATGAATGACAATTTGGACATAATAAAATTAAATTTTCTTCACTATTATTTTGATAATTACCATCAATATGTTCTACTTCTAGTGGAATATTTTTAGTGTATGGATTAACTTTACCCCATCCGCACCTAGCACATTTATTATTATATTTTTCAAATAAGTATGTTTTTATGTACATTGAGATTTGATATTCGCCTCTCATTCCAGATACTTCATTATTTTTCCACCTTTTAATATATTTCTTATATTCATATTCTTTTTGACATTTATTACTACAAAACTTATTTTTACTACTTATTTTTTGATTACAGTTCAAACAATTCATAATAAAATTTATTTTCTCCTTTAGTAAATACTTGTAGTTCTTTGCGTATTATATAGAAAAATTGAAAATTTTCCTATATAATACACAAAGAACTAGGCAAGTTATACAACAAACCTAGTTCTAAGTAATTGGAGCCACTTATCTGATTCGAACAGATGACCTACTGATTCATACTACTATAATTTTCATTACCACATAGAAATGTGTTTGTAGTCTGGACTTTCTCTTTGCCTTAACTTAAAGTCTTAGGCACACCGTATAAAGTCTCTACACTCGAAAACATTATCTGTTTTCTAGCTCGGGATTAGCATTTTAAAGCCTTCCCCGAATTAGCGGTGTCCACTTTACATGTTTCCACGTAAAGGTGCAAGATAGTTCAAAATAAACTTAATGTTTATCTATCCCACAAGTCAGTTGCTCTACCAGCTGAGCTAAAGTGGCATATTGGTGACCCCGACGGGAATCGAACCCATGTCTCCGCCGTGAAAGGGCGATGTCTTAACCGCTTGACCACGGGGCCATAAAAGAAACTTGCTAGGATTTAATCAAATTAAATCCTAGTTTTGGTGAGCCATCGCGGACTCGAACCGCGGACAACTTGATTAAAAGTCAAGTGCTCTACCACCTGAGCTAATGACCCAAGTTCCAAGCTCGTTACTAACGATTGTTTTACGTTAGCACAAGCCTTATTTTAAACTATTTTTTTTTATTTGTCAATAGATTTTTCATTTTTTGTGAAAAAAATGTAATTATTTTTTGAAATTTTATGAATTTAGCTTTTTAATTAGCTCTTCAACATCTATTCCATGCACTTCACAAGCCTCTTCTAGAGTTTCTGCTTGAGATGCTGGGCAACCTAAACAGTGCATTCCTGCTTCTAATAAAATTTCTGCTTTTTCAGGTGCTTTTTCTAAAAGTTCCCCTATTGTCATATTTTTATTTATTTCCATTTATTTTCATTCCTTTCTTACGGTATAAATGTTTATCAAAATTACAATTATTTTGTCATTTTTTTACCTTTAATATAAAATCTATTAAATTTTATCATATATTTTCAAAAAAGTATAGACAAATTTTAAAATATATTATATGATTGTAAAAAATTGGAAGGTGGTGTTAGTTTATAAATTTAATAGACTATTTTTTCATTATTCTTATTATCAATTCTTTTATATTTTTTTATTCAATATATAATTTTTTTAATATTAAAATTTTTTATAATCTACAAGGTTCCAAATTAAAATTAAAAAATTCTATTAATTTAAATTCAAAATAAGGAGGTGTATATTAATTAAACGTTTTTTATTCATTTTATTTTTTGTGCTTATTTTTTGTTTTATTGGTTATAAAATATTTTCTCCTATTTATTTTCAAAATAGTATAATTATAAATTATGGTTTACATCCTTTTGACATTTGTGTGGAACAACCAATTTTATGGAAATATTTAAAAATATTATTTTTAATTACATATATTTATTCATCTATATTTTTCTCAAATTTATTTTTCAATTTATTTAATTTTAAAAATGCCAAAAAAATAAATATTAAAAAAAATAATTATTCTTTAATTAAATCAAATAAAAAAAATGAATTAAATTTATTAATTGGCAAAAATGTAAATACAAAAGAATTAATTTATTTACCTGAAAAAAGTTTATATCAAAATATTTTAATTACTGGAACAATTGGTACAGGTAAAACAAGTAGTGCAATGTATCCTTTTACAAAACAATTAATAAAATATGAACATTATAATAAAGACAAAAAATTAGGTATGTTAATTTTAGATGTCAAAGGAAATTATTATAAGAAGGTTTTAGAATTTGCTAATGAATTTAATAGACAAAATGATATTATTGTTATTGAGTTAAATGGCAAATATAAATATAATCCTCTACATAAGCCTAATTTAAAGGCTTCTATTCTTGCAAATAGATTAAAAACTATTTTATTACTTTTTTCAAAAAATAATTCTGAAAGTTATTGGATTGATAAAGCAAGTCAAATTTTAGAAGAAGCTATTAAACTATGCAGATTATATAATAATAATTATGTTACATTTAATGAAATACATAAATTAATTACAGAACCTAATTATTATTTACAAAAAATAAATTTATTACGTAATAATTTTATTAAAAATAAATTTTCTAAATCACAAATTTATGATTTATTTTCTAGTTTGAATTTTTTCGAAAAAGAATTTTTAAATTTAGATCATCGAACTCTTTCTATTCTTAAATCTGAAATCACACGTATTACTAATTGTTTTATTTCTGATTATGAGGTCTTAAACACTTTTTCCCCAGCAAAAAATGAATTAAATTTTTTAGGATTTGATGAAGTATTAAATAAAGGAAAAATAGTTGTATTAAATATGAATATAAATGAATATTCAAGTTTGTCTAAAATAATTTCTGCATATTTAAAATTAGATTTTCAAACTGATGTAATGACACGACTTGCTAATAGCAATGATAATAATTTTAGGAGTGTTTGTTTTATTTCTGATGAATATTCAGAATATTGTACTGAAACTGATTGTAACTTTTTTTCTCAAAGTAGAGAAGCAAAATGTATAAATATTGTAGCAACTCAAAGTTATACATCTTTGTTAAATACATTACACGATCAATCTGCAGTAAATGTTATTATTCAAAATTTAATAAATAAATTATGGTTTCGTAGTGATGATATTTTTACAATTGAAAATGCTCAAAAACAAATTGGAAAGGAAGATAAAGAAAAAATATCAAAAGGTATTTCTGAAAATGCAAAAGAAACTGTTTTTAGTTATTTTACTAATTCTTTAAATTCAAAAAATTCTAGTATATCTGAATCTATTACTACAACAATTCAAAATGATTTTGTTTATGATACTAATTTTTTTACAAGGCATTTAACAAATTTTCATTGTCTCGGATTTTTATCAACTGGAACAGAAATTATTTCGCCATCTGAAATAAAATTATTTCCATATTTTTTAATTTAATTATTTAGGAGGTTTTTTATGTTTAAATTTATTTCTCAAAAAAAATTTTTATTTATTTTATTTTTTATTATTTTTTTATTTCTTTTTTCTAATAATGTAAATGCAACTATATTTAATGGTAACCCAGAACTTGTAGACAAATTAAATTCTGCTTTTGAAAAAATTGAAAATTGGATGTTAAAGCTCTCAACTCCTGCTGCAGCTGTAGCTGTGGCTGTTGGTATATTTATGAAGAAATTCAGTTTTGGTGATGAAGAAAGAATTAGAACATCCAAAAAATTAATTCGTGGCAGTTTATTTTCTTATGCATTTATTCTTGTTTTAGATTTAATTTTATCTGCAATTAATTCATTATTAACATAGGAGGTATTTATTTTGGATGAAACAACAAATTTAGCTACCTCTATTATTCAAACAATTAATTCTATTTTTGAAGCTTTATTTTCTTCTATTGATTCTACAATTTATAATATTTTAGATGACTTAATTTTTATAGACACAAATATTTTAAAAAATTCAATTTTTCAAAAAATATTTGGCTCAAATAGTTATAATGGTTTATTAGTAATTGCTAATTCTTTATTAGTTGGTTTTTCTATTTATTATGCAATTAGATTAATTTATTCATATTATATGAATTTACAAGTTGAAAGACCATATCAATTTATTTTTAAATTATTAATATTTGCAATTGTTATGAATTGTTCATATTTTATTTGTACTCAATTTATTCAAATAAATAGTTTTATTTCAGATGCGATTAGAAGCCTTGGAAAAAGTATTTTCGGCCATAATATTTCTTTTTATGAATTAATAAATAATTTAAATGATTTATTAATAAATAATGATGAATTTAATATTTTTTCTTTTGATGGATTAATTAAAAGTTTTATTTCTATTAATTTATTTAATTTAATTTTTTCATATGCTCTTAGGTTTGTTATGATTAAAGTATTTATTTTAATTACTCCTTTTGCAATTTTATCTTTAATTAATGAATCAACTTCCTGGTTTTTTAAAACTTGGTTTAGAACTATTTTATCATTATTATTACTGCAATCTTTTATATCAATAATTTTATTAATTATTTTTTCATTTAATTATTCTGTAAATAATACTATTTCAAAATTAATGTATATTGGTGGAATTTATGCTTTAGTTCGAGCTAATTCATATATGCAAAATTTAATTGGTGGTATTTCAACAGATGTTTCAAATAATTTTAATTTTAGCAATAAATTATTTAAAAAAATGTAGAAAGGATTTATTTATGAAATTTATTTTTCCGCAAAATTATAATTTTAAAAATAAATTATTTGGAATAATTGATTATTCAGATTTATTTTTTAATATTATTTGGAATTTATTTATTTTTTTATTAATTAATTTAATATTTAAAAATAATACAATTAAAATATTTATTTTTATAATTTTTTCTCTTCCAGTTTTATTATTTAGTATTTTTAGTTTTAATCATGAAAGTATTTTTAATATTTTTATATATTTATTTAAATATATAAAAAGACCAAAATTATATTTATATTCTAAAAAATAAATTTATTTCTTTTCTGTATAAGTTTATTGTAAATTATATTAAAAAATGATATAATTTGACAAAACATTATATAGGGGGAATTACTGATGAAGTTAGAGCAAAATGACTTATCGCCTTTGTTTTCTGGTACCAATATTCCTGATATATTTTTTACAGGGTATTTACCAGAAGCAAATGGTGATTTTATTAAGGTATATTTATATATTTTATTTTTATCAAAATACGATAAAGATATTAAAATAAATGATTTATGTAAAAAGCTTGGTCTTTCTTTAAAAGTAATTCAAGACGCAATGAAATACTGGGAAGATCAAGGGGTTATTGTTAAAAAGAATACAGGGTATTCTTTTAATAATTTACAAGAAATTGAATTAAATAATTTATACAAACCTCGTGTTTCTTTATCTGCTGAGCAAGTCCAAAAATCTGCAGAAAGCCAAAAACGTGCTAAAACTATGGAATCTATAAATAATCAATATTTTTCTGGTTTGATGCCAACCACTTGGTACCCTGATATTGAAATGTGGTTTAAAAAATACGGTTTTGATGACGAAGTTATGATGGCTTTATTTAATTATTGTTTTAATAAGTCTGCTCTTCATAAAAATTATATTCAAACTGTTGCTGATGCATGGGCTAAAAATTCTATTAAAACATATAGTGATTTAGACTTATATTATGAAAAACAAGAAGCTGTTAATAAAATTGCAAATATGGTAATAAAAAAATTAACTCTTGGTAGACAATTATCTCAATATGAATATGCTTATGTTGAAAAATGGGTTATTGATTTTAAATATACTTTTGATATTATTGAAATTGCATTAAAAAGGACTACTTCTAAAGTAAACCCAAGTTTTGATTATATAGACAAATTATTAACTGATTGGCATGATAGAGGCTTTACTACTCCAGAGCAAATTCAGAAGTTTTTATCTGATATGAAGCAAAAAAATAAAGAAATAAAAAATCTTGAAAAAGCAACTGGATATCAAAATTATAACCAAAGAAATTATGATAATTTAAACAGTTTATATGCTAATCAAAACTAATAATTATAGGAGGTTATTTTGAATAATTCTACTTTAAAATCTCTTTTAATTGAATATGATAAAAAAAGAATTAATGCTGAAAATATTGCTCAAAAAGAAAAAGAAAATTTATATACAGAATTTCCTGAGCTTGCTGAAATAGATAAAAAATTAAGTTCTTTAGCATTTTCTTCAATGAGGGAATTAGCAAAAAATAATGATAAAAAAATAATAGAAAATTTAAATATTAATATAGAAAATTTGAAAAAACAAAAAGATAAAATACTAAATTCTATTGGAAAAAGAGCCAAAAAAATAGTTCCTAATTATGAATGTAAAAAATGTAATGATACAGGTTATATTTTTAATGGTTCTTCAACAGAAATGTGTAGCTGTTTAAAGCAAAGAATTTACAACATAGAATATAATAAATCAAATATGTATAATTTAGAAAAACAAAATTTTAATAATTTTAATTTGAATTTTTATTCTGATGAAATTAATAAATCAAAATATAATTCAAATATTTCGCCAAAAGAAAATATTAAATTAATAAAAAATATTTGTGAAAATTTTATTAATAATTTTGATGATACAAATACTAAAAATTTATTATTTACAGGCAATACAGGTTTAGGCAAAACATTTTTATCTAGTTGTATTGCAAATGAATTATTAAAAAAAGGCAAAACTGTATTATATCAAACTTCATCAGTTATGCTTGATACAATTATTAGTTATCGTTTTGGAAAGCCAAATGTTTCTAAAGATGTTTATGATTATTTATTAAATGTTGATTTACTTATTATTGACGATTTAGGAACTGAAGGTGTAAATAATATGAAATTAGCTGAGCTATTTAATGTTTTAAATAGTAGGTTATTAAATCCAAATAAAAAAACTATTATTTCTACTAATTTAAGTTTGCAAAATTTATTTAATACTTATGATGAAAGAATTGTTTCTAGAATTGTTGGTAATTATGATATATGTTATTTTTTTGGAGATGATATTAGATTTATATTAAAAAAATGATATTCCTTACATTGGAATATCATTTTTTATCTTATTTTTCTTGTTCTTTACTTTCAATTTGTTTATTTTCCAGTTTTCTGCTTTGTTTTATTCTTTCTCTTTCCTTATCTATCTCTCTAATTTTTTCAATTATAAAATTATGTGAGCCTTCTAGGTTTTTCAAATAGTCTGGCAAGCTTTTTTCAAATGATTCAATTGTTTTTTGTATCATTTCATTTTCATTTGGAAAATTTCCTTCTCTAATTGCACAAATTCTTTTATGTAAGTCTTGTTCAACTAAGAGTGATAAACAATAAAGTTTTTCATCATTCATAACTTACTCTCCTTCGTTTTCATCTGGAGCTATAGTTTCAATGCTAACAACCTTTCCTTCATTTGTTCTCATTAATGTTACACCTTGAGTTGATCTACCTAAAATACTAATATCTTTAACTTTTAATCTAATAATAGTACCATTATCAGTAATTAGCATTACATCTTCATCATCTGTTGCAATACGTATACCAACTAAGCTTCCTGTTTTTGGTGTTATTTTATATGTTGTAACACCTTTTCCACCTCTAGTTTGTACTCTATATTCATCTAATTCTGTTCTCTTTCCAAATCCATTTTCAGTAATTGCAAGTAAAGTTGCATTTTTATTACCTTCAATTATAGATTCCATTCCAATAACATAATCTTCACTATCTAGTCTAATACCTATAACACCTTGTGCTGTTCTTCCCATTGGTCTAACATCTTTTTCACTAAATGTTATACAAGCACCTTGGCTAGTAACTAAAACTACATTATCTTGTCCATCTGTTAGTCTAACATCTATTAATTCATCGTCCTCTCTTAATGTAATAGAAAGAAGTCCTGTTTTTCTACTTGAATCAAAATCTGTTAGTGGAGTCTTTTTAATAAAGCCTTGTTTTGTTCCCATTAATAAATATTTTCCATCTGCAAAATTACTAATTGGAATAACTGCTGATATTTTTTCTCCTGGATCTAGTCTTAATAAATTAACTATTGCAGTACCTTTTGCAGTTCTTCCTGCTTCTGGTATTTCATATCCTCTTAATCTATAAAGTTTTCCTTTATTACTGAAGAATAATAAAGTATCGTGAGTTGAAGCTGTAAATATTTGTTTAACAAAGTCTTCTTCTCTTGTAGCTAAACCTGTAATTCCTTTTCCTCCACGTTTTTGGCTCTTATATGTATCTATTGGCATTCTTTTTACATAGCCAAAATGTGTTAAAGTAATTACTGTTTGCTCTTCTTTTACTAAATCTTCAATGTTAATTTCGCCTTCTGCTGCAACAATTTTTGTTTTTCTTTCATCACCATATTTTTGTTTTATTTCAAGTAATTCTTCTTTTATAATATCATAAACTAATCTTTCACTTGATAAAATTGCTCTTAGGTGTTCAATTAATTTCATTAATTCATTATATTCTTCATCTATTTTTTCTCTTTGCAATCCTGATAATGTTTTTAATCTCATATCCAAAATTGCTTGTGCTTGAATATCTGATAAATTAAATCTTTCCATTAATCTTTCTTTTGGATCATCATAAGAACTACGTATAATATTAATTACTTCATCAATATTATCTAATGCAATTTTTAATCCTTCTAAAATATGTGCTCTAGCTAATGCTTTATCTAAATCAAATTGTGTTCTACGAAGAATAACTACTTTTCTATGGTCTATATAATAATCTAGACATTGTCTTAGTGTTAATATTTTTGGCTCTCCGTTTACTAGTGCAAGCATTATAACACCAAATGTATCTTGTAATTGTGTATGTTTATATAATTGATTTAATATAACTTGTGCATTTACATCTCTTTTTAGTTCAATTACAATTCTTACTTTTGATTCTCTATCAGATTCATCTCTGATTTCTGAAATTCCTTCAATTCTTTTATCTTTTACTAAATCAGCAATATTTTCAATTAATTTTGCTTTATTTACTTGATATGGAAGCGAATTTACAATAATTCTTTGTTTATTATTGCTCATTTCTTCAATTTCACATTCACCACGAACTGTAATTTTTCCTCTACCTGTTGTATATGCTTGTTTAATTCCTTCTAACCCTAAAATAAGGCCTTCCGTTGGAAAATCAGGTCCATTTATTATTTCCATTAATTGTTCATCTGTAACATTGTCTTCATCAATTATTTTTATAATTCCATCAATAACCTCTGTTAAATTATGTGGTGGAATATTAGTTGCCATACCTACAGCAATACCTGATGAACCATTTATTAATAATGCTGGTATTTTAGCTGGAAGTACAGTTGGTTCTTGTAAACGGTCATCATAGTTTGGCATAAAATCTACTGTATTTTTTTCAATATCAGTAAGCATTGTTTCTGCAATTTTTGCCATTCTTGCTTCTGTATACCTCATTGCAGCTGCACCGTCACCATCTATTGAGCCAAAGTTACCATGTCCATCAATTAATGTATATCTTTGTGTAAAGTCTTGAGCTAATCTTACCATTGCATCATATACTGAAGCGTCTCCATGTGGATGATATCTTCCTAAAACAGAACCTACTGTATTAGCACATTTTCTGTATGGCTTATCTGATGTAATTCCATCTTCATACATAGCATACAAAATTCTTCTATGTACTGGCTTTAAACCATCTCTAACATCTGGAAGTGCTCTTGAAACAATAACGCTCATTGCATAGTCTATATAAGCTGTACGCATTTCTTTTTCAATGTCACGTTCAACTATTTTTCCGTCATTTCTTTTTTCGTCATTTGCCTCCATTTTTCTACCTCTTTTCTAGTATTTTCACCCCTTCATTATACTAAAACACCTAAAAATTTGCAAGTAAAAATACAGTATTTAAACGGTAAAATTGCTATTTTTTTAATTATTTAATCAAAATTTCAGCTAGCTTTTTTTGCTCATCTGTTAAATTAAAATTTTGCCCATTATTTTTTATAATTAAATGTAAATTTTCTATTTGTCTTGCTTGTTTTAATGTTTCTTCTAATGGTAATGTTTGTTTTAATTTATCTTTTATCTTTTGATATTCTCTTTCCATCCCATCAAAATCTTGACTATTATAATATTCTCTCCAGTTATTTTCATACTTTCCTAGCTTTTCTACATTATTTATTTGATTAGCAAATTCTGTTTCTATGTTACTACTTACATTATCTAAAATTACATTTTTTCCTTTTCTAATTAAAGTAGCTACATTAAACGGTATCATTCCTTTTTTTGATGTAAAATTAAGTGTTGAATCTATTACATCTGATATTCCATCAATTATTCCACCGTTTTTTATTGCATTTTGTGCTTGTGAAATATTTTCAAATTTACCTGTAAATATTCCAGTCACACTTTTTCCTAATTCAATACCTTTTTGAACTGTTGTATTTATTCCTTCTTTTAATCCTCCTTTTATTAAACTATTTTTTATATCAATTACTTGATCTTCAATAAAGTTTGGCAATATCCATCTTAATCCCAAATCAACCGCAGTATTAACTACTTTTCCTATAGTAGTATTTAAAAAATTATTTTGTTCCTGTGATGTTACTAATTCATTATTATTTAATTGTTGATTATTTAAAATTAATTCATTTTCCATTTAATATCTCCTTTTTATTATTTTTAGTATTTAATTATTATTAAATTGTTTTTGTAGATAATTTTTTTAATATTTCAAAATTATTTTTTAATTTAGAAATATTTATTTGATTATTATATTTATTAAATATAATGTTGATATTTTCTTTTTTTATTTCCCAATTATTAATATAAATATTTAATAATTTTTTTGCTTTTTGTATTTCAATAAAATTATTTTCTAGCAAAAAAATATTTATATTACTATTTTTCATTATTTCTTTCGTATAATCAAAAAAACATTCTGAAGAAGTGTCTATAATAATTACATCATATTTTAATTCTAATATTTTTAATATATTTTTTATTTTTTTACTACTTATTTTGTATTTTGAATCAAACAATAAATTTATTCCAGATATTAAATCTATTTTAGAATTTATTTTAATTATTAATTCTGGTATTTTTATTTCTTTTAATAAATTATTATTTTTTATTTTATTTCTTATTTTTTGAGAATATTTTTTTATTCCTAATAATGTATGTAAACTATTATTTAAAATATCAAAGTCAATAATTAATATTTTATTATTATTTAATAAATTGGCTAATTTAATTGTAAAAATACTTTTACTTTCTCCATTTGTTCCTGCAATACTAATAATTTTATTATTATTTAAAACATTTATTAAATCATATTTATTAAAATTTATTTTTTTATTAATTAAATCATTATTTTTTTCCTTTTCTATTAATAATTGTTTTATTTCTTTTAATTCATTATTTATTTTATTATTATTTATATTTTTAATTATTTTTTTCATATTTTCACTTTCCTTTTATTTTTTACTTCAATTATTTCTTTTTCAAATTCGTCTGCTTCAATTTTAGTTAAAATATGTTCTTCTCCAATAAACATTAAACATTCGCCTCTTTTTAAAGATTTAATTTCTATTTTTTCTTTTTCTGATAAATTAGAATATTGTTCTAATATTTTAATATTTTCTTCTTCTAATGCAAAAAATGTTTTTATTTCAGAATTATTTAAAATGCTTTTCCCATATATACCATTTTCTAAACTAAATAAATCAGATATATCTTGTGTTATTGCTACTGCACTTCCTCCATATTTTCTTATTGTTTTAAATATTTTATAAATAAAACTTGCCACTTCTTTATTTGAAGTTACACCAATTAATCTCCATATTTCATCTAAATAAATAGACTTTTTTTTATTTCTATTCTTTTTTATACGATTCCAAAATAATTCAATAAAAATAAACATTCCATATTTTAGATTTTCTTCTCCTAAATCATAAACATCAGCTACAATTAATAAATTATTTAAATCTACATTTGTATAATTATTAAAAAATTTTAGTGAGCCTTTTACAAATGGAATTAATTTTATTTGAAATTTTTTTGTTTTTTCATCTTTTCCTAATAAATTATAAAAATCTTCTAAAATTGGCATGTCATATGTATTTTTAAAAATTGGTTTAGTAATTATTTTATTTTTTTCTTTTTTATATAAAGATTTGTCATTAAATGTAATTCCTTTATTTTTATATAGCTCAATTATTTTTTCTTCTAAAATAGCTTTTTCTTCTTCATCTAAATTTCCAAAAATTAAATTAAAAAATCCTATTAATTTTCCTAATTTATTTGCTAAATAACCTTGTCCATCTTCTATACTTTCTTCCATAATATCAAATACATTTATATATGAATTTGATGTTGGTCCTATTTTTAATAAAGTTCCACCTAATTTATTGCACATTTCCCCATATTCTCTATCTGGATCTATAATGTATTGTTCTATTCCTAATAATCTATTTCTTAAAACCAATAATTTAGTATAGAAGGATTTTCCAGCACCACTTGTTCCAAAAATGCATATATTTGAATTTTTATATTTATATGAATTATATTTATCAATAAATACTAATGAATTATTATATATATTTGTACCTATAAAAATTCCTTCTTCATCAAATATTGCTGAAGAAATAAATGGGTATGTGGCTGTCAGTCCAGTAGTTAATACATTTCTTTTAGCCGATTCTTTTAAATCTATAGAATTTTCCATTATTGGTGATGTAGTTAAATATGCTTGTTCTTGCCTAAAATATGCTCTTCTTGTTTGCATTCCACTACTTTGAATAATTCCTTCTAATTTATTTAACAAATTTTCTAAATCTTTTAAATTATCTGAAAATGTAGTTACATAAATATATAAAAAATATAGTTCTTCATTATTTATTTGCATTTCTTTTCTAATGTATTTTGCGTCATTATAAGTAAATGCTGCTATATCAATGTCTTGTCTATTTTGATTTCCACCTTTTAAATCAACTCCTACATTTCCAATATGATATGTTAAATCTCTAATTGTTTTATATGTATCTTGTTTTTCATAAAAAATAGAAATATTTAAATTAATATTTGTGTCAATTATAGATTTTAATATTAAATCATTTTGTTCTCTAAAATAATTTGTGATAATTAAAGTAGAATAATAATTATTATCGACTTCAATATATTTTGGATTAGAAATATTTATATATGATGGAGATAAAAAATCTTTTTGTGAAAAAATACCTTCTTCAAAAATTAATTTATTTTCTTTATTTTTTAAATAATTAATTTTATTTATTAATTTATTTATTGATTTATTTTTTATTTTAATTTTATTTTTTAATTTATTTCTTATTTTATTTTTAATTTTTTTAATTATTTTGTTTTTTATTTTATAAATGCTATCACTCTCCTTTTATTTCTTAACTACTGTAAAAATCATAGTTCATTTGTCAAAATGATTTTTTTTATATTTTGTCTCATATTTTTTCATTTAACCAATTTTCGTTTTATGTTTTATGTATACCTTTTTAAGTTGTTACCCTTTACTTTTCTTTAGGTTGCTTTTCTTTTTACCCGATAGCTTTTTGCATAAAAATTATATTATAATTTATTTATAATTATTAATTATTTTAATAGTCTTATTAATTTAATCTTATAAAAATATCAAATTTTAATCATTTTTAATTTGTCTTTTTGATTGTCTGTTTTTATGTAAATTAATGTGGATGATAAATATTAAATTATTTTTTTATTATTTATTATTTTTTATAATTAATTTTATTTATTTTTTAATTTATTTTTTAATTTATTATTTATTTTTAATAATTAATTTTATTAATTAATTAATTTATTTATTTTATTATTACTTTTAATTATTATTTAAATATATTCGAGTATTAAGAAAAGAAAATAATATATTTATTATTTGTTTTTTATTATTAATATCTGATATTATATTTCCACATCTTGATAATGCTTCTTTTATTTTAAAATATTTTTGATTTAAATTTTCTATTGCATTTTCTTCACAATTTATTTTTTCATTATTTTCATATTTTAAAATAATATAAAAATTTTTTGATGATGATTTTTTATTTTGATTTAAATTTTTAATATATTTAATATATTTTTGGGATATTTTTTTTATTTTAATATTTTCTTGAATTAAATTTTGTTCTATATTTTTTATATGTTTACTTAAATCTTGTTTATTGCTTTGAATTAATATTTGGAAATTAAAATTACATGTTCTTAAAAAAATTTTATATGAATTTAAAATAGCTTCTTTTTCTAAATCTGATTTTAAATTATAATTTATTGGATTAATTTTAATTATTTTAATATAATTATTATTTTTTAATTTAATAATTCCATTTTCTAAAATTTGTTTATATGGAATCCATTCTTGTACAGTTTTTATTTTTTTACTAATTTATTTACACCTCCAATTTTTTATTAATAATTTTTTTGAAAATATGAGACTAAAAAATATTTTGAATTAAATTAATTGAATAAAATACTAATTTTTTGTATTTTTATATTAGCCTGTTTTATGAAAAATGTCAATAAAATTCGTATGCCAAAATTCGACAATATTTTTTTTGTATTTTTGAATAATATTTTTATTTTTATACATAATAATAATATAAGGTTAATATTAGTTGAACTAAGAATTGTATAAGGTTTATTATTAGCTTTGTATAATTCGAGCAAAGATTAATTATTGTTTAATTAATTTTTAAATAGTAATTTGTCGGAGATGAGAGTATATTATTTGTATTTAAGCTGTATTTAATTTTGTTTTTGTTAATTTAATGAAAGTAGAATTTTTCTATATGGTTGAATATATAGGTGATATATTCGAAGTTAAGATTATTTTTGTATATTTTAATGATTATTATTAGTCCCTTGTGGATGAATATAGTTATTACGTGTGCATTATTAGTCGAGCAACTGATTTATATATTTGGTGTATAGTTTATTTGTATAGTAATATACATTAGATTAAAAATTAGGTATATAGGTTTTAGCTGTAAATTAATATTAGCTTTATTCGATTAATAGCAGGTAAGAAAAATCTTACCTGCTATTAAATATTTATATATCCAAATTTTTAACAAATTTAGCATTTTCTTCAATAAATTTTCTTCTTGGTTCTATCTCATCACCCATTAATAATGTGAATATAGAATCAGCTTTAATTGCATCCTCCATTGTTACTTTTATTAAAATACGATGTTCTGGATCCATTGTTGTTTCCCATAATTGTTCAGGATTCATCTCTCCTAAACCTTTATATCTTTGAATTCCAACTTGATCTCTTGATATTCCCTTTTCTGCTAATTCTTTAAATGCATTTGTTAAATCATCATCTGTATAACAATATACATCTTGCATTCCTTTTTTAGATAATTTATATAATGGTGGTTGAGCTAAATATACATTTCCATTTTCAATTAAAGGTCTCATATATCTAAAGAAAAATGTTAATAATAATGTTCTAATGTGTGCGCCGTCAACATCGGCATCCGCCATTATAATTACTTTTCCATAACGAATTTTAGAAATGTCAAAGTCTTTACCAATTCCTGCACCAACTGCTAAAATTACTGGTTGTAATTTATCATTATTATATATTTTATCTGCTCTTGATTTTTCTACATTAAGCATTTTTCCCCAAAGTGGAAGAATTGCTTGAAATTTTCTATCTCTTCCTTGTTTTGCACTACCACCAGCAGAGTCTCCCTCTACTATGTATACTTCACATTCTTCTGGATTTTTACTACTACAATCAGCTAATTTTCCTGGTAATGTTGATGTTTCTAAAGCACTTTTTCTTCTTACTAATTCTCTTGCTTTTCTTGCTGCTTCTCTTGCACGAGACGCATTTATACATTTTTCAAGAATTGCTTTTCCTACTCCTGGATTCTCCTCTAAAAATGTTGATAAAGCATCATTTACTAAACTTGCTACAATTCCTGTTACATTACTATTACCTAATTTTGTTTTAGTTTGTCCTTCAAATTGAGGTTCTTTTACTTTAACAGATACAACTGCAGTAATACCTTCACGAATATCTTCACCTAATAAATTAGGGTCTTTATCTTTTAATAATCCATGACTTCTTGCATAATCATTAAATGCTTTTGTAAGACCTCTTTTAAATCCTTCTAAATGAGTTCCACCTTCAATTGTATTAATATTATTAACAAATGTGTATATATTTTCTGAATATGCTGTTGTATATTGAAAAGCAACTTCAACTGGTACATCTCCATCTTTTTCAATATATATTGGCTTTGGATGAATTTTTTCTTTGTTTTGTACTAAATATTCAACAAATGAGTTTAATCCACCTTCAAAATGGAATTCTGCTTTTTTAATATTTTCTTCATCTCTTAAATCTGAAATATTAATTTTTAAACCTTTTGTTAAAAAAGCCATTTCTCTAAATCTATTTTCAAGTGTTTCATAGTCATATTCTAGTGTTTCAAAAATTGTATCATCAGCTAAAAATCTAACTTTTGTACCTGTTTTTTTAGAATCTCCTATTCTAGTTAGTGGCTCAACTGTTTTTCCTCTTTCAAATTTCATTTGAAAAATTCCACCATCTCTTTGAATAGTTACCTCTGTCCAATTAGATAATGCATTAACAACTGATGCACCTACTCCATGAAGACCTCCAGAAACTTTATAACCACTATCTCCACCAAATTTTCCACCTGCATGAAGTTTAGTATAAACTGTTTCTGCAGCAGATATTTTAGTTTTTGGATGTATATCAACTGGAATTCCTCTTCCGTTATCTTCTACACTAATAACATTTCCTGGTTCTATTTTTATATCTATTTCTGTACAATAACCTGCTAAAGCTTCATCTACACAGTTATCAACAATTTCATATACTAAGTGATGTAATCCTCTTATAGATACACTTCCTATATACATACCTGGTCTTTTTCTTACAGCTTCAAGACCTTCCAATACTTGAATTTGTTCTGCTCCATATTCATGCTCGAATTTTTCCATTTTAAACCTCCAAATACTTTTGCTTCTTCTTCCTTTTTCATTTGTTCATTTTATCACTATATTAAATTATTTTGCAACTAATTAATTTGACCATTTGTTACTTTAAATAATTTAATATTATCTAACTCCATTTTATCAGTACAAGTTATAATAACTTGAGTATCTTTAATATAACTTAAAAAACTTTTCCTTCTTTTTTCATCTAATTCAGACATAAAATCATCTAATAATAAAATTGGGTATTCCCCTATTTCATCATAAATAACATATAATTCAGCTAATTTTAATGAAAGAATTGCAGTTCTATGTTGACCTTGTGAACCATATATTTCAATTTCTTTATCATTTATAAAACATTTAAAGTCATCTCTGTGAATTCCCTTAGTTGTAAAGCCTTTTATAATATCTAATTTTCTTCTTTGTTTTAATAAAGATAAATAATTTTCTTTATTTTCACATTCTGTTATATAATTAATTTCTAATTTTTCTTTATTTTCTGTAACTTCAGAATGAATTTTTTTTATTTTATTATTTAATTTTGTAATAAACTCAATTCTATATTTACAAATAATTTCTGCATATTCTGCTAATTTTTCATCCCATATTTCTAACATATTTTCTGGTTTGTTTAATTCTTTTATTTGCCTTAAATAATTATTTCTTTGTTCCAATGTTTTTAAATATAAATTTAAATTATGTACATAATTTGGCCTTAACTGCCCTATCATCATATCTAAAAATCTACGTCTTTCAGCTGGACCGTTTTTTAAAATTTGAATATCATCTGGTGTAAATATGACTAAATTTAAATTACCAATTAATTCACTTAATTTTTTTATTTTTACACCATTGACTTCAATTTGTTTTTTATCAGCAATTATTATTTTTATTTTTCCACTTCTGTCAGATTTGTCATAAAATATATTTGTTTCTAAAAAATCTTCACCTAATTTTATCATTTCTTTTTCTTTAGATGTTCTAAAAGATTTTCCAAATCCACTTATAAAAATTGCTTCTAAAATATTAGTTTTTCCTTGTGCATTATCACCATAAAACACATTAATATGTGGATTTAATTCTATTTCTTGTTCTGTATAGTTTCTAAAATTTTTCAATTTTATTTTGTTTATATTCATTTAATTATTCCTTCATTCTAATTGGAAGAACCATGTAAATATAATCACCATTTTCTTCTGTTGGTCTAATAATACATGGTGAAATACTTGAACCAAAGTCAATAAATACTTCTGGATCATCAATTGCACGAAGTGCATCTAAGAAATATTTTGGATTAAACCCTGCTTCTAAGTTTTTACCTTCTGTCTCAACATATATTTCTTCTTTAGCATCACCTGTTTGGTTTGTACAAGAAATTATTACTTTTCCTATTTCAACATTTACTTTAACAGGGTACTTCTTTTCTTTTTCTATACTAGATGCTGATATTAAACTTACTCTTTCAAAACAATTTTGAATACTATTTTTATCAACTCTAATTCTTGTTTCCCAACTTTCTGGAATAACACTTGCATAATTTAAAAATTCTCCATCTAATAAACGAGCAACTATTTTACAATTTTCTAATTCAAATAATGCTTGGTTTTTAGACACTCCTATTTTTATAGTATCAAATGAATCATTTAATATTTTATTTATTTCATTTAATGTTCTACCAGGAATTACTGCTGAAAAATCATTTGCTGGTGTTTGTAAAAACTTACTCTTCCATGCTAATCTAAATC
This sequence comes from uncultured Clostridia bacterium, assembly GCA_934167305.1. Lineage (GTDB taxonomy): Bacteria > Bacillota > Clostridia > TANB77 > CAG-508 > CAG-273. Next base: position 26,358 of record CAKPKQ010000011.1, read on the forward strand.
CATCAACTGCAACAACATTTAATTTATTGTTTTTTATTTCAAATAAACATCCTGTAAATATAGGTCTATTTTCTTCTGTACTAACTGCAAAAATAGTTTTTCTAACCATATCTTTTAAATTGTTTTGTTCAATTTCAATAGAATGTTCAATATCTATTTTTGGTAATTCAGGAAATTCATCTGGATTCATTGTAGCTAATTTATATAAAGATCCTTCACATTCAATTACTAATAAATTATTTTCATTAATAGTAATTTTAATTTCTGCATCTGGTAATTTACGCATAATTTCACTAAACATTATTGCATTAACTACTGTTGCTCCTTGTTCTTCTACAGTACATTTCATAATATATTCTATACCTATTTCTAAATCATAGGTTGTAAATTTAACTTCTTTATCATTTGTTTGAATTAAAATACCTTCAAGTATAGGCATTGTTGTTTTGCTAGCTACCGCTTTTGTTACGGAATTAATAGCTTTAAGGATTGTATCCTTTTCACAAACAATTTTCATTTTGCTTCGTCTCCTTTTTTATATAATATATAAATAATAATAGTAGTAGTATTAGTAGGTATTGTGGATTGTGTGGAAAAGTTATTCAAATTTAATATTCCCTAGTAAAATTTTTGTTGAAAAACTTGTGGACAACTTTAAAAGTTATTTACAATTTCATTTTTGATTTGTGGAAATTTAGTTATCAACAAGTTATTAACAAGAAATTCACAAGTGTTTGTGGATATCTAATGTATTGATTCCGTAAGAGGAATTTCAAATTGATTTTACAAACGAATATTTTTTCAAACATAAATTTTAAAAAACTTTTCTTTCCTTTCGGCTAAAAGCATTAGTCAGAAAACAAAGAGTTTTTCACAGTTTCCACAATTAACTTTGTGTTTGTATTTTCTTTAAGTTCATTTGCAATTTTATTGCACCCATGCATTACTGTTGAATGATCTCTTTTACCAAAAGCAAGTCCAATTTTTGGTGTTGATATATTTGCAACATCTCTACAAAAGTACATTGCTATTTGACGTGGATATGTAATATCTGCAGATCTTCTAGATCCTTTTAAATCTTCTACAGTTACATTAAAGTATTTTGCGACAACTTCTTGTATGTATTCTATAGAAAGAACTTTATTATGATGTGATACTACATCTGAAATTGCTTTATTTGAAAGCTCAAGTGTTATTGGGCTTTTTGATAATGTAGATAAAGCAATTAATTTATTTAATGTTCCTTCTAATTCTCTAATGTTTGTAGTTATATGTGTGGCTATATTAACCAAAATTTCATCATCAATAATAATATTTTCTAATTGAGATTTCTTTTTTAATATTGCCATACGTGTTTCATAATCTGGATTTGAGATATCAGCAATAAGCCCCCATTCAAAACGAGTTCTTAAACGATCCTCTAAAGGCTGAATGTCTTTTGGTGGCCTATCACTAGAAATAATAATTTGTTTTCCATTATCATGTAATGTATTAAATGTGTGGAAAAATTCTTCCTGAATTCGTTCTTTTCCAGCTATAAATTGAATATCATCTATAAGTAATACATCTATATTACGATATTTGTTACGAAACATTTCGTTCTTATTATCTTTTATAGCATTTATAAACTGATTGGTGAATTTTTCAGAGCTGACATATAAAACATTTGAATTTCTGTTATTTTTTAATATTTCATTTCCAATAGCATGCATTAAGTGAGTTTTTCCAAGCCCTACTCCACCATATAAAAATAAAGGATTATATGAAGTTGCAGGTGCCTCAGCAACAGCCAAAGCAGCGGCATGTGCAAAGGAATTATTACTACCAACAACAAAGCTATCAAATGTGTATTTTGGATTTAAATTAGAAGAGTTAATATAACTATCCTGTATAGAACCAGAAGCCTCCTCCTTATCTAAATCTTCTTCTGAGACTACCTTTATGTCATAATTTTTATGAGTAATAAAACTAAAAGTATTTTTTAATAAAGGTAAATATCTTGAGTCTAACATATCCTTATGAACTATATTTTGAGCAACAATAGTGATAGTAGTATCATCAATAGACAAAATTTCAATGTTTTTAATCCATGTGTTGTACGAAATATCTGTTACTTCTGTTTTTAATAGTTCTTTAGCTTTTGTGTTTAGTTCGTTAATTTCTGCCTTTTGCATTACTCCTTCAATCCCTTCAGAATTAAGATATTAATTTGCAATTTTTGTAATTGCATTAACTTAAGGAAATTTAAAATTTGATTTTCAATGAAAAAATTAAATCACTACGGCAATAGGTTTTCCACAAAGTTTTCCACAACTGTGGAAAACTAAAAATGCGCATGTGGAAAATAAAAAATGATAAACTTATTTACATAATAAATATAAAATTTTCAAAGACCGTAAAGTGCTTATTCCCCTACGTTAGTATATAATATCAAAAATATAATTGAATAGTCAATAGAATAAAAAATAAAATGTAAAAATTGTCTAAGTGTATTGACATAATCAGCAAAGCTGGTGTATAATAATAAAGCTTATATTATAAATAATCCATTCGTGGTTTAAATAAAAGAAAATGTAGGAGGTGCTAAGATGAAAAGAACATATCAACCTAAAAAAAGACAAGAACAAAAAGAACATGGTTTTATGAAAAGAATGCAAACTAAATCAGGAAGAAATGTATTAAAAGCTAGACGTGCAAAGGGAAGAAAAAAATTAAGTGCGTAATGAAGAATTGGTCACGTAGTAAAAGGTGACCTTTTTTAGATTCTAGAAAAATTATCCTAGTAAGATTTTTTTAGAAGATAATATGGGGATTGTTAGAATTTCTGGCAGTTTATACTGCATAGAAATTCTTGAAATTCGCTTTTTAGTTTTATATAAAAATGAGTGATTTAGATGAAAAAAATAAAAACATTGAAAAAAAATTATGAATTTCAAAATGTGCTAACCAAAGGTAAGTTTTATATTGGAAAACAAATAACAATATATGTAGCAGAAAATAAACAACAATTTAATCAAATTGGAATAGCTATATCTAAAAAAACGTGTAATGCAGTAAAAAGAAATCATATAAAAAGAAAAATTAGAGAAAATTATAGATTAATCCAAAATGAACTAAAAAAAGGTTATAATATTGTTTTTTTGTGGAATAAAAAAACTTCTGTAGAAAAAGCTGATTTTTATATTATAAAAGATGATATGAAAAATGCATTTAAAAAAGCAGGGATTTTATAAATGAAAAAATTTTTACTTTTTTTAATAAAATGGTATAAAAAAAGGATTTCACCTTTATTAGGAAGTATTGGAATACATTGCAAATTTTATCCAAGTTGCTCAGAATATATGTTACAAGCAATTGAAAAATACGGCTGTATTAAAGGTGTATTTTTAGGAATAAAAAGATTATTAAAGTGTCATCCTTTTGCAAAAGGAGGGTATGATCCTTTAAATTAGGAGGATTTTTATGGGGTTTATATCAGAACTGTTTGGATATTTACTAAATTGGTTATATGATATTTTTAACAATTATGGAATTGCAATTTTAATTTTTTCAGTGGTATTAAGAATTATTTTAATACCAATTACAATTAAACAACAAAAATCAATGAAAAAGTCAGCTAAACTTCAGACGGAAATGTCTGAAATTCAAAAAAAATATAAAAATAATCCTGAAAAATTAAATCAAGAAACAATAGAATTATATAAAAGAGAAAAAATGAGTCCATTTAGTGGATGTTTGAGTTCAATTTTACAATTAATTATTATTCTATCTGTATTTTGGCTTGTTAGTCAACCACTTACATATATGAAAAAAATTGATAAAGACTTAATTGAAAAATATTCTACGGAAATGAAGGAAAGTGGGTATAATTCAAATAATAGTTATGTACAAATAGCTACAATTGATTATGCTGAAACTAAATATCAAGAAATAACAAAGCAACTAGAGCAAGAAGAAGTAGAAAATAGAGAAGAATTAGTAAAAAAACAAGAAGAATATAATAAATTAAGATTAAATATGAACTTTTTAGGAATTGATTTAAGCAAAGTTCCAACACAAAGCTTAAATGACTGGAGAGTTTATGTTATTCCAATTTTATATGTTTTGACATCAATTATATCAATAAAAATAACAACATCAACACAGAAAAACAAGCAAAACAAAGATATAGTTGTATCTGAAAATGAAAAAAACAATGAAGAAGAAGTTGACCCAACAGAACAAATGCAACAAATGAGTAAGAGCATGATGTATATGATGCCTGCAATGTCTGTTATGATAGCAATTATTGCTCCACTTGGATTAGCTTTATATTGGTTAATGAGCAATATTTTGATGATTATTGAAAGACTTATAATAAATAAATTTATGAAAAAAGATGATGAGGAGGAATCTTCTAATGGCTAAAAGTATTATTGCAGAAGGTAAAACTTCAACAGAGGCTATTGAAAATGGCTTAAAACAATTAAAAGTTTCTAAAGATAAAGTTGAAATAAAAGTATTAGAAAGTGAAGAAAAAAGAAGCTTTTTTAGTATATTAGCTCCAAGAGTTGTAAAAGTTGAGCTTACATTAAAAGAAGGAGTAGAAGAAAAACATAAAGAAAATAAACAAGTAAGAGAAGAAAAACATGTAGAAAAAGCTAAAAAAACTCCTTTAAAACCAGAAGAATTAGAAAGAGTAAAAACAAATCTTGAAACATTTTTGAAAGAATTTGCATCAAAAATGAGTAATATGACATATAAAATTACGTCAGATGATGAATATGTTTATGTTGTATTAGATGGTGAAGATGCTAGCAAATTAATAGGGTATAGAGGCGAAACATTAAACTCTATGCAAACAATACTATCTACAATTGCTAATAAAGAAGTTGAAGGTAAAGCACATGTTATATTGGACATAGAAGGTTATAGAGCAAAAAGACAAAGAGCATTAGAGGAACTTGCTGATAAGCTTACAAGAACAGTTATAAATACTGGAAAACAAGTTACTTTAGAGCCAATGTCTGCATATGAAAGAAAAATTATTCATAACAGATTACAAGATAGCAAAAGAGTAAGAACTTATAGTATTGGTGAAGAACCATATAGAAAAGTTGTTATAACAAAAAAATAATGGAATACTATATGATTGATTAAAAATCATTACAGGTTACAATATAATAATAAAAAATCGGAAGTCAAAGTTCGGATTTTAGTTGATTTAACTAAGTGTTTAGTTAAATATCTAATTCTAACTTTGACTTTTTATTTTTAATAAAAGGGAGGTAAGAAATGAGTACAATTGCTGCAATTTCAACAGCTCCAGCTAATGGAGGAATTGGAATTATTAGAATGAGTGGTAAAAATTGTTTTGAAATTTTAGAAAAAATATTTGTACCAAAGCAGAAACAAGAGATAAATGATATATCTGGTTATAGTATAAAATATGGATATATTATAGATTTTAAGACAAAACAAAAAATAGATGAAGTTTTAGTGTCTTATTTTAAAGCACCTAAAAGCTATACTACAGAAAATATGTGTGAAATTAATTCTCATGGTGGAGTTATAATTGAGCAAAAAATACTGGAACAATGCTTATTAGCTGGAGCTGAAATGGCTGAACCAGGGGAATTTACAAAAAGAGCATTTTTAAATGGAAGAATAGATTTGTCGCAAGCTGAAGGGATTATTGATTTAATAAATGCTAAAACTTCTCAGGAGGCAAAAGCTTCTTTTAAGCAATTGGAAGGAAGTTTATCAAAAAAAATTCAAGATGTACGCCATGATTTATTAAGTATAATGGCTGATATTGAAGCTTCTATTGATTACCCTGAATATGATGAGGTACCTGAAATTGTAAATAAAAAATTAATTGAAAAAATAAATTTAAATGAGGAAAAACTAATAAAATTAGAAAAAAGCTTTGAGAGTGGAAAAGTATTAAAAGAAGGGATAAAAACAGTTATATTAGGAAAACCAAATGCAGGAAAATCGTCATTATTAAATGCTATTTTGAATGAAGAAAGAGCAATTGTAAGTCAAATTGAGGGTACAACAAGAGATACTATTGAAGAGATGGTACAAATTCAAGGTATACCATTAAAATTAATCGATACAGCTGGAATAAGAAACACTCAAGATGAGATTGAAAAAATTGGCGTTAAAAAGGCTTTAGAGCTGTCGAACGAAGCTGACCTAATAATAGGTATATTTGACAATACAAAACGGCTTAGAAGCCGAGGATTTGCGAATACTGGAAATATTAAAAAATAAGAACTCAATTATATTACTTAATAAAATTGATGAAGCAGATAATAAACTAGAAAATGATTATAATATAAAACAAATAAATAAACCAGTTATAAAAATATCGGCTAAAACAAAACAAGGATTAGAAAATTTATATGAACAGATTTTAAAAATGTTTAAACTAAGTGAAATTGAAATAAATGATGGAGAAGTAATAACAAATATAAGACATAAAAATCAAATAAGGAAGGCTATAGATGCTTTAGAGCAGGCTAAGCAAGGACTTGAACAAGAAATGCCAATTGATATTATTGCAGTTTCTTTAAAAGAAGCATTAGAGGATTTAAGCGAAATTACAGGAGAAAATGTGTCTGAAGATATAATAAATAATATATTTTCTAAGTTTTGCTTAGGAAAGTAAAATACAAAATTACTTTTAAAAGAATTGTGTTACGCTAAACGTTAAAAAATTAACTTATATGTTTCACAAGCAAGACTTAGAGAATGTATGGTTTCATAAGAAAAATGTTTGTGAAACATTTTTGAAAATATTGTGACAAAAAGACAATCAAATAAAAACACATCAAATAAAAAAGTTGATAAATCAAACAAAAGAGTTTTTCGACAAAAATCGACACGTCAAAAAGTTGTACAGAACACGGATTTCGGTTTCATAAAAAACTGAACTAAAAATAAAAAATATATTTAACAAGGAAGGTAAAATAAAATGAAGTATGATGCAGGAAAATATGATGTAGCGGTAATTGGAGCAGGACATGCTGGATGTGAGGCGGCTCTAGCAACAGCAAGATTAGGACTTAGAACATTGCTGTTTAGCATAAGCTTAGAAGCTGTTGCAAATATGCCATGTAATCCACATATAGGTGGAAGCTCAAAAGGGCATTTAGTAATGGAAATAGATTGCTTAGGCGGAGAGATGGGAAAAAATATAGATAAAACATATACTCAACTTAGAATGTTAAATACCTCAAAAGGTCCAGCTGTATATTCTTTAAGAGCACAAGCTGATAGAAAAAGATATCAAATGGAAATGAAGCATACTCTTGAAAAACAGCCAAATTTATATTTGAAACAGGCAGAAATTGTTGACATTGGAGTAGAAGATGGAAAAGTAAAATCTGTAGAAACTAATATTGGTGCAGTATATCAAGTTGATAATGTTATATTGGCAACAGGTACATATTTAAAAGGAAAAATATATATAGGAGAAGTATCTTATGAGAGTGGACCAGATGGAGTGTTTCCAGCAAATAGATTATCAGATATGCTTAAAAAAATTGGAATAGATCTTGTAAGATTTAAAACAGGAACTCCAGCAAGAATAAATAAAAACTCTATTGACTTTTCTAAAATGGAAAGACAAGATGGAGATAAAAATCCTACAGCATTTTCATTTGAGGACAAAATAGTGGAAAAAGAAGAGCAATTGCCATGTTATTTAACATATACAACGGCAGAAACACATGAAATTATAAGAAAAAACTTACATCGTTCACCATTATATGGGGGAGAAATTAAAGGAACAGGACCAAGATATTGCCCATCAATAGAAGATAAAGTAGTAAGATTTGCAGACAAAGAAAGACATCAAATATTTGTAGAACCAATAGGAAGAGATACAGATGAAATGTATATTCAAGGAATGAGTTCATCACTACCAGAAGATGTACAAATAGCTATGTATCATACTATACCTGGATTAGAGCATGCTGAATTTACAAGACCTGCATATGCAATTGAATATGATTGTATAGATCCATCTGAATTAAAATTATCATTAGAACATAAAAAAATAGATGGAATGTTTTTTGCTGGACAAATAAATGGAACTTCTGGATATGAAGAGGCTGCTGCACAGGGAATAATTGCAGGAATAAATGTTGCACAAAAGGTAAAAGGCAAAGATCCTGTTATTTTAGATCGTTCACAAGCATATATAGGAGTTTTAATTGATGATATTGTAACAAAAGGAACTAATGAGCCATATAGAATGATGACTTCAAGAGCAGAATATAGATTATTATTAAGACAAGATAATACAGATTTAAGATTAACAGAAATAGGCCATGATGTGGGATTAATTTCTGAAGAAAGATATCAAGCATTTTTGATTAAGAAAAAACAAATTGAAGAAGAGATTGAAAGACTTGAAAATACTGTGGTTAAGCCAACAGAAAAGGTTAATAATTTGCTTAAAAAATACAATTCATCACCACTTACAACTGGTGTAAAAATGGCTGAATTATTAAGAAGAACAGAAATTAATTATGAAATTTTAAATGAAATCGATGAAAATAGAGAAGAACTACCTAAAGAAGTAACACAAGAAGTCGAAATAGAAGTAAAATACAAAGGTTATATAAAATTACAACAAGCACAAGTAGAAAAATTTAAAAAATTAGAAAAAAAATTATTGCCTCAAGATATTGATTATAGTACAATAAAAGGTCTAAGATTAGAGGCTAGACAAAAATTAAACAAAATAAAACCAAATTCAGTAGGGCAGGCCTCTAGAATCTCAGGGGTTTCGCCAGCCGATATATCGGTTTTACTTATTTACTTAGAACAAATAAAAAAATAGAAAGAGGTAGTTATGGAAATATTAGAATTTAATAATAGTCTAATTGAAAAAGCAAATTGTATTGGAATAGAAATATCACAAGAAAATGCAAAACAATTCTATAAATATATGAAATTATTATTAGAATGGAACGAGAAAATGAATTTGACAGCAATAACAGACCCAGAAGAAATTATATTAAAGCATTTTGTGGATAGCTTAACAATTATGCCATATTTAAGTAATGCAAATACAATACTTGATGTTGGTACAGGAGCTGGATTTCCAGGTTTACCACTAAAAATATTAGAAGATAATAAAGAATTTACTTTATTAGATTCTTTAAACAAAAGAATAACATTTTTACAAAATGTAATATCTGAATTAGAACTAAAAAATGTACAGGCAATACATGGAAGAGCAGAAGAATATATAAGCCAAAAAAGGGAAAGCTATGATATAGTAACTTCAAGAGCTGTTGCTAAGCTAAATGTACTTATTGAATATATGTTACCATTTGTAAAAGTTGGTGGAAGATGTATTTGTATGAAATCTTTTGAAATTGAAGGAGAATTAAAAGAAGCAAAAAAAGCTATTGAAATTCTTGGCGGGATAATTGAAAAAGTGGATGAAATTACATTACCAACTACTGATATAAAAAGAAAAATAGTAATAATAAAAAAAATAAAAAATACACCAAATAAGTATCCAAGAAAAGCTGGAACACCTGCAAAAGAGCCTATCATATAAAGATAAAAAAGCACTTAAATCTTAATTATTATAGATTTTAAGTGCTAAATTTTTGGCATAAAAATATTATATTTTTTTCAAAATTTCATTGACATATTAAAGATATTTTTATATTATTAATATGTCCCATTTAATTATTTTAATATATAAATGGTTTACATAAAACGACAAAGGAGGCAATTAAATTGGGAAAAATTATATCAGTTGCAAATCAAAAAGGTGGAGTAGGAAAAACTACAACATCAGTTAACCTAAGTACTTTACTTGCTAAAAGAGGTAAAAAAGTACTATTAATAGATGCAGATCCTCAAGGCAATGCTACAAGTGGTGTTGGAATGGACAAAAATGTAGAACTGTCTGTATATGATTTAATAATTAGCGATGAGGTAGAAAGCAGAGACACTATACAAAAAACAGAAATTAAAAATTTGTATATATGTCCATCTAATATAAACCTTGCGGGAGCTGAAGTTGAACTTGTTTCAATGATGTCAAGGGAATATAGAATGAAAGAGAAATTAGATCAAATAAAAGGTGATTTTGATTACATCATAATTGACTGTCCACCATCATTAGGTTTAATTACATTGAATTCATTTACAGCATCAAATAGTGTACTAATTCCTGTACAATGCGAGTATTATGCACTAGAAGGATTAGGACAACTTATAAATACAATTAACTTAGTAAAGAAACATTTAAATACAGAATTGGAAGTGGAAGGTGCTTTACTTACAATGTACGATATTAGAACAAATTTATCTAATCAAGTTGTAAAAGAAGTAAATAAGTATTTTGAAAATAAAGTGTACAAAACTGTAATTCCAAGGAATGTAAAATTAAGTGAGGCACCAAGCTATGGAATGCCAATATCTATATATGATCCAAGATCAAAAGGTGCTAAGAGTTATGATAAATTTGTAAAAGAATTTTTAAAAAATAATGAAAATAATACAAAAGGAAAACATGCTATATAAAAAGAAAAGGAGTTGTTATAAATGGCGGTTAAAAAAACAGGATTAGGAAAAGGTTTAGAAGCTCTATTTAGTGAAAATCAACTTACTAAAGAAGAGGAAAGAAAATTAAAAGATGGTGAAGAAATTGTACAAAGCATAAAAGTTATTGAAATAGAGCCAAATAGAAATCAACCAAGAAGAAATTTTCCAAGTGAATCAATAGAAGAACTAGCAAAATCAATAGAAAAATATGGAATAATACAGCCAATTATTGTATCTAAAAAAGAAGGATACTATGAAATTATTGCAGGAGAAAGAAGATGGAGAGCTGCTAAAAAAGCAGGATTACAAGTAATGCCTTGTATTGTTAGAGAAAATGACGAGAGAAAAAATAAGGAAATTGCTTTGATTGAAAATATACAAAGAGAAGATTTAAATCCAATAGATAAAGCAAGAGGATTTAGACAATTATTAGATGATTATGGTATGACACAACAACAATTAGCAGATACAATAGGACTAAATAGAAGTACAGTTACAAATACTTTGAGACTATTGAATTTGGATGAAAGAGTAATACAATTAGCTATAGACGGAAAATTAAATGAAGGACATTGTAGATCATTATTATGTATAGCTGATCCTGATAAACAATATGCCGCAGCAATTAGAATTATAGAAAAAGGTGAAACTGTCAGAGATATTGAAAAGAAAGTTCAAGACCAAAAGAAAACGTCACCTAAATATGAAGAAAGAAGAGAAGCAATTTGTAGAGATATAGAAGATAGTTTTCAGAGCTTTTTTGGAACAAAGGTTAAATTAAATGCAGGAAAAAGAAGTGGAAAGATTATTATTCAATATTCAACTAATGATGAATTAGAAAGAATTTTAAATTTGATAAAATAAATAAAACGTCTTAAATCTAAAGTATTATTTACTTTAGATTTTTTTATGCCAAAGTTAAATTACCTTGTACGGTGCATACTTGAGGGGGAATATACACATATAGCAAAGCTACTTTTCGTATTTGAATATAAATATATATAACTATTTATTATAAACCATATATGATAAAATAATATTTGTTAAATAAAAATAAAAAGTGATTAAAATAATGAATAATTGTATTGACAATAATATGCTAAATGTGCTATTATATATAAGGTTTCCAGTATAAATGTACTGACAAACTAATGTGGAGAGGTGGTCGAGTTGGTTTATGGCACCAGTCTTGAAAATTGGCGTAGGTTTGTAGCCTACCGTGGGTTCGAATCCCACCCTCTCCGCCATTTTTTTAGTTATTAAATAACTTAACAATTTGGAGGCTTACCCAAGTGGTTGAAGGGGACAGTTTGCTAAACTGTTAGGGTTCGTAAGGGCCGCGAGGGTTCAAATCCCTCAGCTTCCGCCAGAAGATACTTAATTACAAGTATCTTTTTTTGTTGTCCATGAAGGGTTTAGAATTTAAAAATAAATAAAAATTAATTAATTACAAAAAATATTTATTTGTAATTAATTTAAAATAATTAAATGTTAATATTTAATTATAAATATATTTTATTGAATTAAATAAATAATAAAGTAATTAATTAAATTAAAATCAATAATAGAGAAATAAATTAGAATAAAAAATAAAATAAATAATTTATAAAAAATAATTAATTATTTAATAAAAATATATTTCTTATAATTATTAATTAATTAAATTAAAATAAATAATAAATAAAAAAATATTAATTAAATAATAAATTAAATAAAAAATAATAATAAAATAAATAATAAATTAAATAAAAAATAATAATAAAATAAATAATTAAATAATTTATTAAAAAATAATTAATTATTTAATAAAAAATATATTTTTTTATAATTATTAATTAAATAAATTGAAATAAATAATAAAATAATTAAATAAAATAAAAAAATAATAAATAATTAATAGTAAATATTTAAGATGAAAAATCTAATCTATAAAGTTGTAAACAAAAAGACAAGATTTAGAATTGATAAAAAACAATTTAATATAATTAAAAATATAATCAGAAGAAA
>CAKPKQ010000012.1 GCA_934167305.1 uncultured Clostridia bacterium
TATTCCTAAAATAGAAGAACAAAAGAAATTAGGAATATATTTCAAACAATTAGATAACCTTATCACTCTTCATCAGCATAAGTAAAAAAGAAGAAAGAGGGGGAGATTATGAGTATATTAAGAAAAAACACTCTTTTTTATCAGTATTATGAAGAATGGATAAAAGTATATAAAGAAGGAGCAATAAGAAAAGTTACAATGGATAAATATTTATTAACGCTAACATGGCTAAAGAAATTAGTACCAAATTTAAGCGTTAGTGAATTAAACAGAATTACATATCAGCAATTATTGAACGATTATGCAGAGAAACATGAAAGACAGAGTACAATGGATTTTCATCATCAATTAAAAGCTGCAATTTTAGATGCCGTTGATGAAAGATTAATTGATAGAGATCCAACAAGAAAGGCAATAATTAAAGGAAAGACTCCAAGGAATAAAAAAATAAAATATTTAAATCAATTTGAATTACATAAACTTATATCGGATTTGAACTTAAATAGTGGTATAAACAACGATTGGTTAATATTATTGATTGCAAAAACAGGCATGAGATTTTCAGAAGCTCTGGCAATAACTCCTAGAGATTTTGATTTACCACATCAAATGATATCAATAAATAAAACATGGAATTATAAAGAAAAAGGTGGTTTTATGCCAACAAAAAATAAATCTTCTAATAGAAAAATTCAACTTGATTGGCAAACTGTAATACAGTTTTCAGAATTAATAAAAAATTTACCAGAAGATGAGCCGATATTTGTAAATAAAAATATATATAATTCAACAATAAACGACATTTTAGAAAGACATTGCAAAAAGCTTAATATACCAATTATATCAGTACATGGTTTAAGACATACTCATGCGTCAATTCTGCTATTCGCTGGAGTTTCTATTGCAAGTGTGGCACACAGACTAGGACATTCAAGTATGAATACAACACAAAAAACATATTTACATGTAATTCAAGAGTTAGAAAATACAGATATAGATTTAATTATGAGATCATTAACTGCATTAAATAAATAGTAAAATTTGCTGGTGAAGAGTGATAAGGTTATCTAATATATAAATATTTTCATAAAATAGAAATTTAAATAAGATTGTGATATAATTTGGTTGAACGGAGGAATGAAAAATGTCAAAGTTAAATGTAGATCAAAAAAATATATGTGCATTATTAGGAGATAAAAAATCAGATTTTATTATTCCAGATTATCAAAGACCTTATGCATGGACAGAAGAAGAATGTCAAACATTATGGGAAGATATATTTGAGTTTTCTTTTCCTGAGGGAAAGTACAATCAATTTAATAATGATGAAGAATATTATTTGGGACCAATAGTAACATTTAAAAACCATGAAGGAAAATTAGAAGTAATTGATGGACAACAAAGATTAACAACATTAATGCTACTATTAAGAGCTTTTTATGTTAGATTTGGTTCTATGAAAACAGAAGAATCAATGAAAACGAAAGAATTAATTGCAAAATGTTTATGGAAAACAGATGAATTTGGTACAGCTAATTTGAATGAATTAAAAATTGATTCGGAAGTTGCTACAGATAATGACAAAGAAGAGTTTCTAGAAATATTAAAAACTGGTGAAGTTAGAGATAATCAAAAAAGTAAATATGCAAATAATTATAGATTTTTTCAGAAAAAGATAGAAGAATTCTTGAACGAGTATTTAGATGTATTTTCATATTTACCTATTAGAATACTTAATAATTGTATCTTACTACCAATAGAAGCAGATAATCAAAATACAGCTTTAAGAATATTCTCAACTTTAAATGATAGGGGATTACCTTTATCAGATGCAGATATATTTAAAGCACAATTTTATAAATATTATTCTGCTAAAGGGGAAAAAGATGCTTTCATAAAAAAATGGAAAGAACTAGAGGAAACTTGCGAAAAAATATTCAAACCACAACAAGGAACGCCAATGGACGAACTATTTACAAGATATATGTATTTTGAAAGAGCTAAACAGGGAAATAAATCTTCTACAACAGAGGCTCTAAGAAAATTTTATGAAAAAGATGATTATGCAATATTAAAAAAAGAACAAACTTTAGATAATTTATCAGCATTAGCTGATTTCTGGAATGATATAGCTAATCAAGATGAAGAGAGATTTTCAAAGAAAATATTAAGAAAACTATTTATACTAAATTATGCTCCAAATGGCATGTGGAACTATTTTGTTTCGGTGTACTTTATGCAAAATAAAGATCCTGAGAATCAGCTAGATGAAGAGAAATTCTATAATTTCCTAGATACGATAATTCCATTTATTTGGGCTTATGCAGTATACAATCCAGGTGTAAATGCTTTAAGAACTCCAGTATATGCTGAAATGATAAATATAGTTAATAATAAAGAAGTGAGATTTGAAGAATTTAAGTTTGAATTATCTGCAATTAAAAATTCTATTGAAAACTACAGGTATTTGAATCAAAGACCAATAACAAAATCTATGTTAACATGGTGGGCTTTTCAAAATGATCATCAAGAATTACTTGAATTATCAAGTACATTTGAAATAGAGCATATTTTTGCAAAAAATAGACAAGAAAATGAAAAGAGTTTAACTAATCCAGAAAATATAGAAACCTTAGGAAATAAATCTATATTAGAGAAAAGAATAAATATAAGAGCTTCAGATTATAGATTCGAAGATAAAGTAAAATATTATAAAGGATTTACAAATGCAAGAGGAGTACATAAGGAAGGAACAAAAATTGAGGAATTGCTATTTATGGCAGATAATAGAAATGATTATACAGAACAAGATATAAAAGATAGAAATAATTTAATAATTGAATCTTTCTTAAAGTATATGAAAAATAAAAATTTAATAAAATAATAATAAAAAGTGTGAAGATTGACAGTTTGTCTTCACACCTTTTTATTTTATAAAACATACTAAAGAGTCATATTATCTCACTATTTCAGATACAAGATAATACTAAGAAAGTTAACTGACTTAAGTATCATCGTCGCAACAGCAAACACATTCCTATGCTGTTGTATAGGTAAATATCGGAATCTGTGGATATTTACCTTGTTAATTTCTTTCTCTTTAGACCTTTTTAAGTAACTATTAAACATTTTTCCTATCTGTTACACATAAAGAATTGTAAAACTATTTGTAATATATAAAAAATTAGATAGATTAGTTATCTATAATAAATTAAAATAATATAATAAAATCAAATAAATTAAAAACTGTAAGTGTATTTATTTAATAAAATTATAGTTATCTTAAAAAGGTGTGGGCTTAAAACTTTATATTTAATTTAACTTGTAAAATAGCTTAACAAGACCCAGTAGGCTATAAGTCTATATCAAATTCAATACTATTTAGCTTAGAAATTTCAAAATCAGTGTTACGAATTTTTAAATCAAGTTGTTGAATTTGAGATTTGATTTCTTCTTGATTGTAATTTATCTCTTGAATTTGAAAATAGGAGTTATTTACTTCAGTAACTCTCTGCTTTAAATTTCGATAATTTAACAAAGTTTGTAAATTATCTTTTAACTTCCTCAAGTTGCTATTTTCTACTATTGCAGATTGAATTGTTCTACCATCACTAAGTTTAAAAAAATTATTCTTTTCATAAAGTATGCTTTTTAATTTAGTAATATCTTTAGATAATCTTTCAACTTCAGCTAATTCTTCTTGAAAATCCTTTTTGTTGTCCTCAACTACGTTTGTAGTACCATTCAATTCTTGAATAGAAGTATTTAGCACATGTTTCTTTAATGCGAAAAACAAAGAAGAGTATTGTTTTTCATTTTCATCAATTAAACACATTAAACTAGATAAATTTATTTTCATTTCTATCTCCTCCTTAACTTTACTAAATTATAAAACGAATAGAAACAAAAAAGGTCGCATAAAAAGCGACAAAAAAATAACGCTATAGAATAGCGTTGCAGTATGTAAATAGATAATCGTTTATGATGTTTAAATCATAAATGTTATTATCTAAGCAGTAGTTTATAATTAGGTCAAATTTGTTTATACTTAAAGAATAACCAGCTGAATTTAATAATGTATTAAATTCAGATTTGTTTAATCTTAAGGAAAAACATAATTTAATAATTACATTCTTTCTAGGAATATAATCCTGATTACATCTAATTTTAGAAAATAACTTACGATCAATATCTACACGCTTGTAAATTTCAGAATCTTTATGGCCACTCTTATCTATATAATAGAAAAGAGTTTCATTAAAACTCTTAGATTTACTACAATTTAAATATTCACAAATCTTACTATTCATAAGAACCTCCTCCTTTTTTAATATTATCTACATTTGATAATTGTAGTCTGAGGCTTATAGCCTAACAAAAGAGAATTTTTGTTCCTTGAATATTTAAATTGTAAAACTATTATAGCATATCTTGGGTAGAAAAATCAATAAATTAAAAAAATTTTAAAACATCTTGACATCGTTACGTAACGATGATAAAATCTAAATTAGAGAGGTGAGA
Organism: uncultured Clostridia bacterium; assembly: GCA_934167305.1. Lineage (GTDB taxonomy): Bacteria > Bacillota > Clostridia > TANB77 > CAG-508 > CAG-273. Next base: position 4,522 of record CAKPKQ010000012.1, read on the forward strand.
ATATGGAGTATAAAGTATCAGAACTTGCAGATAAAGCAGGAGTTACAAAAAGAACAATACACTATTATATAAGTAAAGGATTGCTTTTACCACCAGAAGGTAGTGGTGTAAATAGCCTATATAATGATGAACATCTACAAAGAATACTTCTAATAAAGAAACTGCAGGCAGAATATATGCCATTAAATAAGATAAGAGAATATATTTTAGAAAATCCTACAGAGAAAGTACAGAAAAATGCTAAAGAAATAAAAACAAAGATAGCTAGAGATGAAGGACAAGAAATATACATTAGAGAAAATATATGTGATATTTTTGAAATTCATTATTCAGAAGAAAATGGTGAAAAATATAAATACATTATCGAGAATGTAAAAAAATATGTAGAAAAAATGATGGAGGATTAATATGAATGTTGTAGATTTAAGAGAGTTAGCTCTCAAAAAAGTAAAAATAACAGGTAATGTTATAGGAAAATTTGGTTCATTTGAAATTGAACAAATCTATAAAAATAATACAAAAGACGTATTGGAAGTAGGATATACATTTCCAATAGTCGAAACAGCAACAGTTGTTGGATTCGAAATAAATGTTGGAGATAGAGTCTTAAAGGGAAAATGTAAAGAAAAAGGAGAAGCTAAAAAAGAATATCAGAGAAATATTGTTAAAGGTAACAGTAGTTACATGATGGAACAAGAAACAGACAATATATTTAAGATTTCTGTTGGAAAAATTGATAGAGATGAAGAAGTTACTATAAAAATTCAATATATTGATAAATTTGAAATTATTGACAATACTATACAAATTTTAATGCCTACTTTGGTTACTCCTAGATATAAATCTAATATTACAAGTAAATTAATTTATGGGAAAGTTGATTATACAATAGATTTTAATGTAAATATTGATAAATCATTAAATAGAAAAAGTATAAGTTGTCCAAGCCATAAAATAAACGTAATAGATGAAGATAAGACAGAAAGAGTAGAAGTATTAAACTATGATTTATCTAAAGATTTTAAATTATTAATAGAGTTGAAAAATGAACTATCATCTAATGCAATTACATCAAAGACAAGAGACGAAAATGATATGATATATTTATCATTTATGCCAGAAATATTAGATTCATACGAGGATAGCGAAAAGGAATATTTATTTATAATAGATGTATCAGGATCAATGATGGGTGAAAAATTAGATGAAACTAAGAGAGCGGTAATTGAATGTTTAAAGCAATTAGATGATGGAGATAAATTTAATATAATTCCATTCGAATCAGAATTTGAGGCTATGAATGTTAAATCAATCGAGTATAATGAAGAGAATATGAAAAAGGCAATAAGATATATTAATAAATTAGAACCTTTAGGTGGAACAGAAATATTGGATCCTATTAAATTTGCATTATATGAAAAAAATACAGATAAGATAATTCTATTATTTACAGATGGACAAGTCGGAAATGAAGATGAAATAATAAAATTTGTTGAAAATAATGTTAATAGAAGTAGAATATTTCCATTTGGAATAGATACAAATGTTAATTCATCATTTATAAAACAATTAGCAAAAGTAGGTAATGGTAAAGCAGAATTAATACAACCTAATGAAAAAATAGATGACAAAATAATTAGAACATTTGCAAGAATACAAACACCTCTATTAGAAAAAATAATAATAGATTATGGAAGTAATAAAGTTATAGATGAAATAAGAGAAGAAAAATGCCTATTTAATTATGAATTCTTTAATGTCTTTGCAAAAGTAGAAAAAATACAAGATGATATACAATTAAAAGGCAAAATTCTAGATAAAGAGTATATATGGAAAATTAGTAAAGATAATATTAATAGTACGAATGTAGATTTAGAAGTATTATTTGCAAAACAAGAAATGGATAGGCTAGAGGAATATATAAGAAATACATATGATGATGAAAAAATAGAAATTTATAAAAAAATGATAATTGAATTATCAGAAAAATATAATATTAATTCTAAATACACATCATTTATAACTGTATACGAAAGGCAAGAAAAATTATTAGAAGTTCCAAAATATCAAGAAACAAAATTAAGTAATAAATTTGCTAAAGGAGCTATAATAGATAAAGTATGGAATATGTTTGGTATGGATGAATGTGAAGAAGATTATGAAGAAGAGGAATGCTGTGATATGGATATACCTTCATTCTTAAGGCGAAGAAGTAGTTCAAGTAGTTCAAACGATCTTGATATACCTTGCTTCTTAAGAAAGAATAAGGTAGTAAATTCAGAAAGCAAACCGATAGAAGTTAAGAAAACAAATAAAGAGATACTAGAAGAGAAGATTGATGAATACTACAAAGTATTTGTTTCTCAAAATGAAAAATCAATACTAACATTTTTATTATATGCTATATACTATTTAAGAAAGAAAAAGAATAATTTTAACTACAATGATTTATTAAGATTCTTAAAGAATCATAAACAAGAATTATTAGAAAGTGAATTATATTTAAAACTTCTATGTTTATGTTATAAACAATTAGAAGATAACAGATTCCTTGATAAAAGGGAAACATTGGAGTTAATGGATGAAAACTTTAGAAAGATAGCAGTAACTAATTTAAAAATAAGTGTAGAATTTAAAGAGCTATCTGAAGATGAAATAAAAATAATAGTTGAAAATGACAAAGTAGTTGAGAATATTGATAAAACGATAGAATATTTAATAACAGCAAATCATTCATGGGTAAGCTGGATGAGATAAATGATTTCTATTATAGAAAAATAATAGTATAATTAAATAAAAACTTTCTTTTTTGGAAATAATATGATATAATAGTATTATAATCTAAAAAGGAGAGTTTTTATTATGTTAGGAGATAGAATTAAGTTATATAGAGAAAACAAAAATATGACTCAAAATGATATTGCTGATATATTAGATGTAAGTGCTGGTACAGTTTCAAAATATGAATCTGGTGCTTTAGAACCTAATATAGAATCATTAAAAAGATTATCAGAATTATTTGGAATATCAATTGATGAATTATTAAATGATGAAAAGAAAAAATTTGATATTTCAAAAATAAATGTATTAGAAATATTGAGAGAACAAAAAGAAATGAAATTAAAAGGAAATTTATATCATCAAACTCAGGTTTCGTTTGCATATAATACAAATCATATTGAAGGAAGTACGTTAACAGAAGATCAAACAAGATATATTTTTGAAACAAATACTATTTTATTTGAAGGCGATACAATTGCAAAAGTAGATGATATATTAGAGACATCTAATCACTTTAAATTAGTTGATTATATGTTAGATGTAGCAGATAAAAAATTAACTGAAAAAATGATAAAAGAATTTCATAAGATTTTGAAAGATGGTACTTCTGATAGTAGAGTAGAATGGTTCAATGTTGGAGAATACAAACAAAGAGCTAATACAATAGGAAGTGGCATTAAAACAACGTCACCAAATAATGTTGAAAAAGATATGGCAAAACTAATGGACTGGTATAATTCACTTAAACAAGTGACGGCAAAAGAAATAATAGAATTTCATTACAGATTTGAGAGTATACATCCATTTCAGGATGGTAATGGCAGGATAGGAAGAATTATTATGTTTAAAGAATGTTTAAAAAACAATATTATTCCATTCATTATACAAGACGCAGATAAATTATTTTATTATAGAGGATTAAAAGAATACAAAAGTGAAAAGGGATATTTGACTGATACGTGCTTAAATGCACAAGATCAGTATATAAAAATGATAGAGTATTATTTGAAATAAAAGGAGTATAAAATGTCAGATTTAAAGCAAGCAGATATACAAGAATTAATGAGATATATAAGAAAGAAAACAAAAAAGGGACCTGGGTATGTATGGGATTTTAATGATTTAATATTTAGAGAATTTGTTAATGGAGCAACAGGATGCAATATTGATGATAAAAAGTATAAAACAAATGGAACATCAAAAGAAAAAAGATTAAGAGAATTTTTAACAATTGAAGAAAACTCAAAAGTAAAACTATTATTAGAAGAACTTTTAGACTATGGAACAAGGAGAAAATTTCTTTTAACTACACATATTAAAAATATGAAGAAGATAATTAATGATCTTAAAAAATACGAAAAAAATATAGAAATAAATGAAAATACAATAAAAAATAAAAATGAAGAGAGAATACTTTTAAAAGAGATAAAAGATAAAATATCTAAAGGTCAATATGAATTTGCAATTGATAGATTACATACCTTATTAAAATATAAATATGAAGCAATATTTAAATCAATAAAGAAGGATTTAAAAGGAGAAACTCTGGATACCATATCAGGAGAATTAAATAATATTTTACGTGTCAATAATGTATTTAAAGAATCGACAACATTTAGTATCTTATCTGCAACTAAAAAGATAATGAAAGATTTTGATGATGCAAGAAATAATAAGACATATGCACATGCTAATACAATTATGGCAAAAAATGAAGCAGAGTTTTTATGTACTTATATGGTATATTATTATAATTTTATATGCAAAATTGATTTTAAAAAAATAAAAATTAAAGGCGAGAATTAAATCTCGCCTTTAGCTATTCCTCAAAACATCCCATAACTAGCTGACTTCCATCTACAAAGCCATTTCTATAATATTTCTCATTCCAGTAATATAAGTAATCCATAAAATTTTTATCTAGCTGGTCTAGTTGTTTTTGAACATATTTCTGATTTTGCTTAGGAACATTCTTAAGAATTTTCTTAGCAATCTCATCAAAATAGATGCAGTATTTTTTATCTTGAGGTGACATTTCACAAAAAGCCGTTTCCTCTCTAAATTCTAACCATTCTTTTAATATATCATCTTCATTTACTTCTCTAAAATTTATCATATCTAATTCCTCCTACACATATATAATTTCATTAAAAATAATTTCTTCAGCAGCATTTTTAAAGTTGTTCATTAATCCAACCCATTTTAGTTGATCTGTTCTTTTTAATTCTTCATCAACATTGTTTTCCTTAGCCATTTCTCTGACTGTTATATTTACTATGTGATTACATTTTTCATCAATACCTTTTAGGTAACTAGATAAAGCTCCATTCATCATCAATTCAGTATATAAGCCTCGTTTATTTTCTTTAATATATTTTAATCTAGCTCTACCATATTTGCCTAAAACAACCTTTTCTTGATTTTTTAATGCTAAATTAGGAATTAAATAATCTCCTTCTTTACGATATGTTATTTCTTTCATAATCAAAACCTCCAAAATAAATTTTTAGGTTTCCCATATATCAAATTTTTATTACGAACATCTGTGTAAAATTCTTGGGGAAATAATGGGAAAAAAATTTTCAAAAAAGTACAAAAAATTACACAAATGTTTGCTGTGCCAAAAACCCCGAAGGTATTAAAATACCAGTCAAAACCCTTGATTTCACTAAAGTACAAGAAATAGGCAGGCCGCCCTCATAACCCGAAGGTCATAAGTTCAAGTCTTAACATGCAGCCAAAGTTATCAAAAAATTCAAAGCTCTTTGACTTATTTATTTTTATAAAAAAGAAAATAGAATATAAATCCATTTCTCATAGACATTGCACGAAGATTTCTGTCGCAATCCTTTTATATATTTTTATTGAATGCAGTTTTTATTTTTGCTAAAGATTTTAAGAAATTTAAATCAATTTTGCAATATAATGACAAAATATGATATAATATGCTAAACAAAGAAAGGAAAATTATGGAAACTGAATTGTTTAGAGAAAAAATTGTAAAAGAATATGTGAAATATAAAAAAACAGAAAAGAAATCAAATGATGTATGGAGTAAAGAAGAGTACATTAAATTTTATGAAGATAATAAAAGATCTTTAAATTCTTTGTTACTTGATATAAACGAATATTTTGTAGATAACAAAGAGAAAATAGAAATGGAAAGTAAGTTAACATCAAGGCAAATTGGATGTATACAAAGAATTACAAAAACTTTTACGGAGACGTTATATGGTAATCATTCAGATGATTTTTCATATGCATATTATGAACTATTGGATTTTATTTTTTATCCAGAATGTGATTTGAAAGAATTATCGTATAATGAAATAGAAATAACAAGGATGATGATTGCATATTTAATTAGTAAAGCAGATGAATTTATAAAAAAGTATAAAAAATATCCAGATGAATATCTTGACAAATATAAATTAGTAAAAACAGGAGAAACATTTAAAAAAAGATTTTTTAATTTAGTAGTAGACGGTAATATAGTTGGAAATGCATGGATAACAAAAAAAGAATATAAAATATTTAAAAAGGGTTTAGAAATGTATATTGCACCTGAATATAGAAGAAAAAAATATGGCACTAAATTTTATCATATGTTATGCTGTGCAATATCAGAAATGAATATTGAATGGATTTACTTAATTGTTGATAAAAATGACGAGGTTGCAATTAATTTTTTAAACAAACAGATAAATAAATACGAAAGAAGAATAGAAAAAGGGAGAAAAATAATATTTGAAGATACATTGATTGTTGATTAATTAAGTTTGCGTAAATGAATAATGCTAGTTTAAAATAATATTCATTTACAAAAGTATATCACATTAACAAGAACTAGAAATATTATTTATTCTTATACATATTAACCGAATTCAAAGAGTATTGAACTAAGTTGTGCAAATTCACAATTAATTGGCAGAGCACTTGGTAATATATATATAAATAATGAATAGTGATGAATTAATATAAATATAAAGCTTGATATTAATATAATTTACAGTCTTGTGATATGGATAGGAGAAAAAATGGCAAATTACATTGTAAATAAGATTGTTTGCACAGAAGAAATATTAAATGAATATTTTCTTGACTATTATACAATAGATGAAAATGAAAGATTAAGAGAACCATACATATCGTTCAATAAGTTGTTTGGTGTAAAGTCCTTGAGTGAATATAAAGAAAAATATGGTACATATATTTATTATGGTAATGGATTCACATATGAGAGAAATAAAGAAAATTTAATAGAAATTAAATTTACAACGAGATACTTGTATCCAATTCAAGCAATAGTAAAAGCCATAGAAATGTTTAAAGATAAAATAACATGGTATGCATGTGAAGAAAATAAGATATATCTTTCAAAATTTTTATGGAATGGAGAAATGGTTCAAGAAAACACTTTATACCTAGAAGACGGGGAATATTACAATTGGAGAATGGAAAATGAAGACTATATAGAAACAATAGAATACCCAGATGATGATATATGGCATTATGACTATGAAAATGAATGGAAAGTATGGGATTGTAGTGATTTAATTAGTAAATATATTAATCATTATCCAGCCAAAGAATATTACAAAGAGATGCAACAATATGAGTTTGATGATGAAAGAGAAGATGAAAAATTATACTATTTTTTAACTGTAAAATATGAAGAAAATAGTAGTGATAAGGAATATAATTATATTTCAGATGATGAATCTATTGTAGTTGGTGACAGAGTGTTAGTAGATATGGCAGGAAAACTAGCTACAGCGAATGTGTTAGAAGCGGAATATTTTACTGAAAAAGATGCACCATTTCCAATTAACAGAACAAAAAAGATAATAAAAAAAGTAGAAAAAGACTTTAAAATAGATGATGTTATGTATAATAATAATTTAAAAATGAATATAGATGGAACGCATTTTGAATTTGGAATATATAATTACAAAACCAGAGATACAAGTAATGAAAATTGGTCCGATATTTATATTTATATACATAATTCATATTTTAGATATTATACCATATCTGAATTAATGACTGATGTTGAGATTGAAACAATACTGGAATATTTAAAGAGACTTTTAAATGATGAATTACAGGAATATGAAAAAATAACTTTTTATGAGCCAGATTTAGAATTTGAATTTTACCCTAAAATAAATTTAAAGGATACAGGGGAATACTCTTATATAAAGCAAGGATATGAAATACAGGATATTTTTATGAAAATAAATATAAATTTAACAAATGAAGAAGGAGTATATATTGGACAAAAATATGTAATCATTTTTGATAGAAGTGAAATTGAGAAAATTAAAGATTACATAGAAAGAGTAACTTCAATAACGTAAAATACCAGAAAATTTTTCTGGTATTTTTAAATAATATTATGCAATATTAAAAAATATAATATTTTTTTAGAAAATGACATTTTTCGACAAGTTTTGCATAGTTTATATGATATAAGTATAAAAAAATAAAAGCTCTAGATAACTAGAACTTAAATTCACCTAAGTGAAACCAACATCAAGTTGGCATTTAAGGTTTAAACCTTATTTTAACTCATTGTGCTATTTTAGATAGTAATTTAATAGCAAATTAAATATAACATAGAAAAGGAGAAATTGCAAGATATGGAGCAAAAAAAATGCAAAAGAGTTGACGCTTATAATATAGGATTGGACATTGGAACAAATTCAGTTGGATGGGCTGTAACAGATTTGGATAATAATATTTTAAAAAGAGGCAACAAAAACATGTGGGGTGCACGTATATTTGATGAAGGAAGTACTGCAGCACAAACAAGAATATTTAGAGGAACAAGAAGAAGGATTGAAAGAAGAAAAGAGAGAATAAATATACTTCAAAGTTTACTATTAGATGACATGGAAAAGGAATATCCAAATTTCTTTCCAATGCTAAGGGAGACATCTAAGGCTAAAGAAGATAAAAATAGTGATTCAATTAATGGAAAAAAATATAATTTATTTTCAGAATTAGATTTTTCAGATCCAATATATTATCAAAAATATCCAACAATATATCATTTAAGACGAGAACTAATGGAAAGTAAAGAAAAGCATGACATTAGGCTTGTTTATCTTGCAATTCATCATATAATAAAATATCGTGGAAATTTTCTATATGAGGGAGATTTAAAAAATAATAACAATGAAATAATTGAATCTATAAATGAGTTATTAGATTTTATACAAAATACACTTGAAATAAGCTTTATTTCAGAAGCGGAGAAAATTCAAGAAATATTAAAAGATAAAACTAAATCAAAGGGAGAAAAAAAGGATTTAATAATTGGATTTTTTGATTATGATAAGGATGAGAAGTCCGTAATTACTGGAATTGTTAATGCAATTTTGGGATATAAATTTGACGTTAATAAGATATTTGATATTGAAGTAGAGAATTCAAATATTTCTTTTAGTAATGAAATAGCAAATGAAGAAGAAATAAAAGAAAACTTGCAAGACCAAGCTTATGTGTATGATGTATTACTAAAAATATATAATTGGTTTATATTACAAGATATTCTACAAGGTAATAATAGTATTTCAGAAGCTTTCATAAATAAGTATGACAAGTATAAAAAGGATTTAAGCAATATAAAAAGCTTATATAGAAATTATTTAAAAGATGAATATAATAATATGTTCAGAAAAGAAAAAGATGATAGCTATGCATGTTTCGAAAAGCATATATCAGGGTGTCCAATAGAAAACTTGTATAAAAGAATAAAAAAAGATTTAGCAGATGTTCCAGACTGTAAAGAAAAAGAAGAAATATTAAAGGATATAGAAGATGACGCTTTTTTAGTAAAAATAAATACAACAGCAAATTCGGCAATTCCATATCAATTACATTATCAAGAATTGGAAAAAATACTTGAAAATCAAGCACAATATTATCCAACAATACAAGAAAATAAACAACATATATTAGAACTAATGAAATTCAGAATTCCATATTATGTTGGACCTTTGGCACAAGAGGGGAAAAGTAGATTTGCTTGGATTGTTAGAAATTCAAACGAAAAAATATTGCCATGGACATTTGATGACGTGGTCAATGTAGATGAAACGGCAGAAAAGTTTATAAAAAGGATGACCAATAAATGTACATACCTAATAAATGAAGATGTAATTCCAAAACAATCAATTTTATACTCTGAGTTTTGTGTATTAAATGAACTTGCAAATATAAGAGTAAATAATCATAAATTAACTCCAAAGACAAAACAACTTATAGTAGACAAGTTATTTAAAGTCAAAAAAACAGTTAAGCTAAAAGATTTAAAACAAGCATTAACAGATTTTCAAATTTTCCCTGAAGTTACATCAATTACTGGATTAGCAGAAGTGGATAAATTTATGTCAAACATGTCATCATATATTGATATTGAAAATATACTTGGCTGTATAAATGATGAAAACATTGAAATGGTTGAAAGCATAATTGAATGGATTACAATATTTGAAGATAAAAAAATATTAAAAAGAAAAATAAAAAATACATACAATTTAGAAGATAGAATAGTAAGTCAACTAATAAAGAAAAATTATAGTGGATGGTCAAGATTATCAAAAGAGTTACTTATTGGATTAAAGTCTGCTGATGACGGAAAAAACATAATGGACAAACTAAGGACAACAAAAGATAATTTTATGCAAATTATAAATAATGATATGTATGGTTTCAATAAACAAATTGAAAGCAGAACAAAATTACAAGAAAAACAAATAACATATAAAGATGTAGATGAAATTCCAACATCTCCAGCTAATAAAAGGTCTATATGGCAAAGCCTAAAAATAGTTGAAGAAATTAAAAAAGTAATGAAAAAAGATCCTAAAAACATTTATATTGAATTTGCAAGAGAAGAGCAGGAAAAAAATAAGAGAAAAGATAATAGAGCAAAAGCACTTCTTAAAATATACGAAAAATATGAAGAAGAAATCAAAACGCTAAAAGACTATAATCCGAATGTATATAAAGAGCTAAAGAAGATACAAAATGAAAAAGATTTTAATGAAAGATTGTACTTATACTTTATTCAAAATGGAAGATGTATGTATAGCTCAAGACCACTAAATATTGATACACTTTACTTATATGAGGTGGATCATATATTGCCTCAAAGTTATGTTAAAGATGATAGTTTATCAAACAAAGCGTTAGTATATAAAGAAGAAAATCAAAGAAAAAGTGGAAGTTTATTGTTAGATGAAAAAATAATAAATAGACAAGAAACATGGTGGAAGCAATTACGAAAAAATGGTTTGATTGATGAGAAAAAATATTATAACTTGACAAGAAGAAAAATGTTTGAAACCGATAAAGAAAAAGTTAAATTTGTATCTAGACAATTGATAGAAACAAGGCAGAGCACAAAATATATAACAAATTTATTAGTTAATCAATATTCAAACACAGATGTATTTGCAATAAGGTCAAATCTTACTCATAATTTTAGAAAATTCTTTGAAGTATACAAAAACAGAAATGTTAATGATTATCATCATGCACAGGATGCATATATTATAAGTGTAATAGGCAATGTAATAGATCAGAAATTACAATATAAAGATGAATACAAATATACAGAGTATGTAAAAAAATATATAAAAAAGAGTGAAGAAGAAGCAAATAAAGTTTGGATAATAATGGGAATGGTTTCTAACAATATAAACAAAGAAAAAGTTAAAAAAGCTCTTGAATACAAAGATTGCTTTATAACACATAAATTAGAAGAACAAACAGGTGCATTTTATAACCAAACACTATACAGTCCAAAAGATAAAAATATAGAAATACCTTTAAAAGAGGGATTAGATGTTAAAAAATATGGAGGCTATTCTGGAGAAATCAAAGCATATTTTACAATTTACAGTTATATTGATCAAAAGGGAAAAATGCAAATGGAAATGATAGGAATTCCAGTAAAAACTAAATATGATATAGAAAATGGAAAAACTACACTAATTAAATATATACAAAGCAAAAATTGTGAAGCCTCTAAAATAGAGATTATTAGACCTAAAATTTTAAAATATCAAGAATATATTGATGAGAATAACGAACCAATGATACTATTAAGTGATAGTGAGATTAGAACTAATAGGCAACTAATTGTAAATAATGAAATGTCTAAACTAATATATATAATGAATCAAGAAAAAGTAGCAGATGATGAAAAAGAAAAAGTGCAAGAAAAAATGGAAGAAATTTATAATTATTTATTAAGTAAGTTAAAAAGTGAGTATAAAGCATTTGATTCTATATATCAAAAATTAAGTAGTGAAGAGACAAAAGAAGTTTTTAAAAAATTAGAATATAAAGACAAGGTGTCTGCTATAAATGGAATTATTGATCTTATGCACAGAGGACAAGGCAATTTGACAAAACTAAAACAAGGTGATAGAGCTGGAAGAAAAAGTGGAAGAAGTTTTAAAACAGGAGTATTAAATAAAATGATATTTATAGATAAATCTGTAACAGGAATGTACGAAAGAAGGTATAAAGTAAATGGGATGGAGAACTGTAGTAGTAAATAAAAATTGTAAGCTGAGTTATAAAAATGACTATTTAGTAATTAGAAGTGAAAAATTACAGATGATTCATCTTTCAGAAATAAATATAATTATGATAGAAAATGGTATGGTATCAATAACATCGTATTTAATAAATGAGCTTATAAATAATAAAATTAAGCTAATATTTTGTGACGAATCACATAATCCTGCAGGTGAAATTGTGCCATACTACAGCTCTTTTAACACTAGTAAAAAGGTACAAAATCAGATTAAATGGAAAGATGAAACAAAAGATATTGTGTGGCAACAAATTGTAAAACATAAAATTCATAATCAAGCAATGCTATTAAAGAAACTAGACATTAAGGGGTATGAGAAATTATTAGAATATGAAGAAAGTGTTGAAGTAGGAGACACAACAAATAGAGAAGGACATGCAGCGAAAGTATACTTTAATTTATTGTTTGGAAAAAAGTTTATAAGAGGAATGAATGATAGTATAAATAGTGGATTGGATTATGGATATTCTATACTATTATCAACAATAAATAAAGAAGTTGCAAGTAAGGGCTACATAACTCAAATAGGAATAAACCATAAAAGCGAATTTAATCAATTTAATTTAACTTGTGATTTAATGGAACCATTCAGACCACTTATAGATGAGATTGTATATAATAGTACAAATTCTGAGTTTGATAAAAAACAAAAATACAAATTAATCAATTTTTTAAACAATGTAATAGAAATAAATAATAAAGAACAATTTGTGTCAAATGCGATTCCAATATATATACAAAGTGTATTTGATGCATTAGAAAATAATAAAGAAAGTAAAGTTTTAAACTATGAGATATAGATTTATGAGAGTATTAGTATTTTTTGATTTGCCAACAGAAACAATAAAAGACAGAAAAATATATTCAAAATTCAGAAGATTCTTAATAAAAGAAGGTTTTATAATGATGCAAGAGTCTGTTTATTCTAAACTAACTCTTAACAATTCGGTTACAAGTGCAATTCGAGACAAAATTGAAAAGAATAAACCACCAAAGGGAATAGTACAAATGCTTGTAATTACTGAAAAACAATTTAGTTCAATGGACTATATTGTGCGGTAGTAAAAACTATGATAATTTAGATGACACAGAAAGGCTTGTAATATTATGATAATGTCTATAATTGGATTTGAAAAGAAGATAAACTTTGAAGAAAATACAGTAAATGTTTTAGAAATATATAATCAAAAACTATTTTCGAATTTTATTAGTTGTATTAATGAACAATGTAATGGAGAAGCGGATGAAGACAATAAAATTGTACTAATGGATGGAGAAAAAAGAGTAAAAATTGATAAAAATGTATATGTACTAACCGATTTGTTTAATATTGACTTTAACTCAAAGAAAATAATAAATAAAATATACAATGTTTTAGAGCAAAATATAAAAAATAGACAAGACAATGAAGTGGAAAATATCATGCTACAATTAAGAAATTATTTAATTGAAGAAATAAATGAAATTCCATTTGAGTTTGATATAAATAGTGAAATTGAGATATTGGATTTGTTAAAAGTATTTAATGTAAAAATAGATACATCCTGCTATACTACCATAGTAGAAAAGATTGAGTTCATAATAAGTGTACTATCAAACTTGAAGATTGCTGAAGTACTGGTAATACCTAATTTAAAAACATATGTAGATGAAAACGAATTGCTTGAAATATATAAATATTCAATATATAATAGTGTTAAGCTATTAATAGTAGAGAATATACATAGTGAAAAATTACTAAAATATGAGAATAAAAATATTATAGATGAAAATTTTGACGAGATATAAATGAAAACTATCAAAATAACATCGGAGTCATTAATCGAAAAAAGTACTAAATTTGAGGTTTTAGTATTGTGTTATTTTAGATAGTAATAAAACCATCTTCAAGTACAACATTCCAATTATTATGTTTTAGTATTGTGTTATTTTAGATAGTAATAAAACAGAATTATTATTTCAATAATTAGTACTATAGTTTTAGTATTGTGTTATTTTAGATAGTAATAAAACTGAGACACAAGTTGCGAATGAAATATTTGAGTTTTAGTATTGTGTTATTTTAGATAGTAATAAAACCAAAATTGATAAACTTCTCTTTGAGTTAACGTTTTAGTATTGTGTTATTTTAGATAGTAATAAAACTTTGCGTAAAAACATTGCAAATCAATGATTGTTTTAGTATTGTGTTATTTTAGATAGTAATAAAACGATTTGATTGCATTGCAATATATTCATCTTGTTTTAGTATTGTGTTATTTTAGATAGTAATAAAACATTTCATTATACTACCTCTTTCCACTCGAAGTTTTAGTATTGTGTTATTTTAGATAGTAATAAAACAGAGGGATAAGAAATACCAATGCTTTGGCTGTTTTAGTATTGTGTTATTTTAGATAGTAATAAAACTATATGCCCTTCCTGTATATGTATTCATTCGGTTTTAGTATTGTGTTATTTTAGATAGTAATAAAACATCTATTGCCTTTTGCATTGTTTCAGCCATGTTTTAGTATTGTGTTATTTTAGATAGTAATAAAACTCAAACAATGTCGTACTTAATAGTGCTTTAGTTTTAGTATTGTGTTATTTTAGATAGTAATAAAACAGAGGACTTCGTAAGAGAGTTATCTGACAAGTTTTAGTATTGTGTTATTTTAGATAGTAATAAAACAATAAAAGTGATCATAACAGGTACAACGATGTTTTAGTATTGTGTTATTTTAGATAGTAATAAAACCTTACCAAAAGAAAGCAGAGCAATATCTTTGTTTTAGTATTGTGTTATTTTAGATAGTAATAAAACTATTTCGAGGACTACAACACCTCCAGTTCCGTTTTAGTATTGTGTTATTTTAGATAGTAATAAAACTATTGATTGTATAAAAATCAAATCAACAAAGTTTTAGTATTGTGTTATTTTAGATAGTAATAAAACTTTATTTATTTTATAAAATAAAAGTTATTGTTTTAGTATTGTGTTATTTTAGATAGTAATAAAACTCCTATGTCTGTTTTACTATCATACACAATGTTTTAGTATTGTGTTATTTTAGATAGTAATAAAACACCGGCGAAACGGTTTAGATAACAGCCCACGTTTTAGTATTGTGTTATTTTAGATAGTAATAAAACAATTACCAAAGATTATAAGTAAGAAAGAATGTTTTAGTATTGTGTTATTTTAGATAGTAATAAAACTGCCATCATTCCAACAAATATAAAGATTATGTTTTAGTATTGTGTTATTTTAGATAGTAATAAAACATACTAAATACTAATTGGAAGTTATGTAGTGTTTTAGTATTGTGTTATTTTAGATAGTAATAAAACAAATTTTGCCAATTCTATTAAAATCCTTGTGTTTTAGTATTGTGTTATTTTAGATAGTAATAAAACTAGTCCTGATGATGTTAATAATTATGTGAAGTTTTAGTATTGTGTTATTTTAGATAGTAATAAAACTAAAATTGTAAAGGGTTATAATTCGCATAAGTTTTAGTATTGTGTTATTTTAGATAGTAATAAAACCTTTTAAAAGTATTAATAGTTAAATCAAATGTTTTAGTATTGTGTTATTTTAGATAGTAATAAAACGAAGAATTAGCTTTAAAACTAACTAAAGATGTTTTAGTATTGTGTTATTTTAGATAGTAATAAAACGTTAGATGTTAAGATCCCAGTAGTAAACGGGTTTTAGTATTGTGTTATTTTAGATAGTAATAAAACATATAATGACATCTTATATTGAGAATGTTCGTTTTAGTATTGTGTTATTTTAGATAGTAATAAAACGTATGAAAAGGTATTAAACTTATACAGAAGGTTTTAGTATTGTGTTATTTTAGATAGTAATAAAACGCAACAAACCACAATAACAACTACAGCTCAGTTTTAGTATTGTGTTATTTTAGATAGTAATAAAACCGAACTGAACAAAAAGAGGTTTCGAGGAAAGTTTTAGTATTGTGTTATTTTAGATAGTAATAAAACGTTAATCTCAATTTGCTCATAATCGTACTAGTTTTAGTATTGTGTTATTTTAGATAGTAATAAAATAATGGGAGTCAATAGTGTTTTAGAATTGTGCGAATCCAGTCTATCAACAACCTAAAATACCAGAAAATATTTCTGGTATTTTTTTGTTAAATTTTAAAAACATATTGACATCGTTACGTAACGATGATAAAATAAGAACAGAGAGGTGAGAAAATGGAATATAAAGTATCAGAACTTGCTGAAAAGGCAGGTGTTACTAAAAGAACCATACATTATTACATAAGCAAAGGCTTGCTTTTACCACCAGATGGAAATGGCGTAAATAGCTTATATAATGATAAACACTTAGAAAGATTACTTCTAATAAAAAAACTACAATCAGAATATATGCCATTAAATAAAATAAGAGAATATATACTAGAAGATCACAATGAAAAGCAACCTGATTTAACTATAACAAAAGATCCTGAAAAAGAAATATACATTAAAGAAAATATATGTAATATATTTGAAATTCACTATTCACAGGAAAATGGAGAAAAATATAAGCATATTATAGAAAATGTAAAAAAATATGTAGAAAAGATGATGGAGGATTAATATGGAAATAGTAGATTTAAAAGAATTAGCTCTTAAAAAGGTAAAAATAAATGGAAATGTAATAGGAAAATTTGGTACATTTGAAATTGAGCAAACCTTTAAGAATAATACAAAAAACGTACTAGAGGTTGGATACACATTTCCAATTGTTGAAACAGCAACTGTTGTTGGATTTGAAATTAATGTTGGAGATAAAATTCTAAAAGGAAAATGTAAAGAAAAAGGAGAAGCTCAAAAAGAGTATCAAAGAAATATTGTACAAGGAAATAGTGCATACATGATGGAACAAGCAAGTGACAATATATTCAAAATTTCTATTGGAAAAATTGATAAAGATGAAGAAGTAAAATTAAAAATTTATTATATTGATAAATTTGAAATTACAGATAATACAATTAAAATATTAATACCAACACTAGTAACACCAAGGTATAAATCAAATATTACAAATAAATTTCTTTTTGGAAAAGTTGATTATACAGTTGATTTCAATATAAATGTAAGTAAGGCACTAAATAGAAAAAGTATTAATTGTGTTAGTCATAAAATAAATTTAATAGATGATGAAAAGACTGAGAAAGTTGAAGTTTTAAATTATGATTTATCAAGTGATTTTAAATTATATATTGAACTAAAAAATGAACTATCTTCAAATGCAATAATATCGAAGACAAGAGATGATAAAGAAATGATATATTTATCATTTATGCCAGAAATTCTAGATACTTATGAAGATAGTGAAAAAGAGTATATGTTTATTATTGATATTTCTGGTTCAATGTATGGAAATAAAATGGAAGAAACTAAAAAAGCTGTAATTGAATGCTTAAAACAATTGGATATAGGAGATAAATTTAATATAATACCATTTGAGTCAAAATTTAGTGCAATGAATATAAATTCTATTGAATATAATGAAGAAAATTTACAAAAAGCAATAGAATATGTTAATAATTTACAACCGACTGGCGGAACTGAAATATTAAATCCTATAAAATTTGCACTATACCAAAAAGAAACTGATAAAATTATATTATTATTCACAGATGGACAAGTAGGTAATGAACAAGAAATTATTCAATATGTAGATGAAAACATAAAGACTAGCAGAATTTTCCCATTTGGAATTGATACAAATGTTAATTCTTCTTTTATAAAACAACTTGCAAAAGTTGGAAATGGAAAAGCAGAGTTGATTCAGCCAAATGAAAAAATAGATGATAAAATTATAAGAACATTTGCAAGAATTCAAACTCCATTGTTAGAAAATCTTGAAATTGATTATGGAAAAAATAAGGTAATTGACGAAATAAAAGAAGAAAAATGTTTGTTTAACTATGAATTTTTTAATGTATTTACTAAGCTAGAAAAGCTTGAAGATGATATAATATTAAAGGGAAAAATACAAAATAAAGAATATTCATGGAAAATAAGTAAGGAAAGTATACAACATACAGATGTTGATATAGAAGTACTATTTGCAAAACAACAAATGGATAGACTAGAAGAATATATAAGAAATACTTATGAAAGTGATAAAATAGAAAACTATAAAAGTATGATAATTGAGTTAGCAGAGAAATATAATATAAATTCTAAATATACATCATTTATAACTGTGTATGAAAGAGAAAACAAATTATTAGAAGTTCCACAATATCAAGAAACAATATTAAGTAATAAATTTATGGAAATGGATGAATGTTACTTAGGTGCACCAACATTTTTAAGAAAAGCAAGCTGTGATAGTTTAGATATACCAAGTTTCGTGAGAAGAAGTAAAACTATAATAAAAGATACAACAGAAGAAATTCTGGAGGAAAAGGTAAATGAATATTATAAAGAATTTATTAAGCAAGAAACTAAATCAATATTAACATATATTTTATATGCAACTTGTTACAAAAATAATATAAAATTCAATCATGCTGAATTTTTGAATTTCTTAAATAAAAATAAAGATGCTATTTTAGCAAATGATATATATATGCAATTAGTTTATAAGTATTATGAGAAAACAAAAAATTCACAAGTACTAGAGTTTTTAAGTGATGACTATAAAAAAGCAGTATATACAAACATGAAAATTAATGTTAATTTTAAATTGATAACAAGAGATGAGGCAGAAGCTATACTAAATGAAGATAGAATAAAAGAAAATATTGATAAAATATTATGGTATTTATCAAATAAAAAATATTGAAAGGAAGCTTAATTATGAATTTTTTAGATTTAGCAAAAGAAAGATATTCATGCAGAAGTTTTGCAGAAAAAGAAGTTGAAATGGAAAAAATTGAAAAAATATTAGAAGCAGCAAGAGTAGCACCAACAGCAGTAAACTATCAACCACAAAGAATATTAATATTAAACGATAAAGAAAAATTATCAAAATTGAGTGAATGTACAAAAATGGGATGGAATGCTCCGTTGATAATGATAATTTGCTATGATAAAACAGTCTCATGGAAAAGCAAATTTGATGGAAGAGATGAAGGAATTGTTGATGCATCTATTGCAACAACTCAAATGATGTTAGAAGTTCAGGACTTAGGATTGGGCTCTACATGGATAGGATATTTTGACTCTAATAAAGTTAGGGAAGTATACAAAATTCCAGAAAACCTAGAAATAATTGCGATGCTAGCTATTGGTTATCCATCAGCAGATGCAAAACCAAGTGAAAGACATTTAGATAGAAAACCTATAGAAGAAATCACATATTGGAATGAAATATAATAAAAGAACCGAATGAATTAATTCATTCGGTTTTTTACGTGAAAGCAATGTCAAGCTAAATATATCAAAGTCCATTATCTTATAATAATATGATCAAAATATTGCTCCTGAAATTCAGTTAAAGCTTCAATAGCTGAATTATCATAATTTTTACCATCTGGTACAATTATTAGTTTGTCATCATTATCATTTGTCCTGTGAATTATAGCAATACACCTGCCCTCGAAGTTTTCAACAGGTTCGAAAACACCAAGCAAATAGCAATCTAATTCTTCTCCATCTCCACTAATTGTATTTGGAACAAAACCATAATTAACTGGGTATATAAAACCATGCTTTGGGTGTTTGCTTCCTAAAGGTCTATCAATTTTAATTTTTAAAACTTTTCCTAAATAATCATTAACTTTCATATTACACTCCTAAAATCATTTGCAAACATTATATCATATTAAATAAAATAATGATATAATTTGAATAAAGGAGAAAACTATGGGAATAATATTGTATGTAATATTTCTAATATTTTGTATATTTGCAGGATTTAATGGGCTTCCAATAATGTTTACTTTTCCAGTTATTACAATAGTAATAATTGTAGCTATTGCTTTAAATAAAAATAGTTATAAAAATGTTGAAAAAACGAGCGATGAGGCAAATGATGATGACATTCAAGATTTAGTATTTTGGGATATGATTAACAAAAAATAATGTGAAATTTTTGTGAATTTTAGCACTCTACTATTGACTCTGCTAAAAACAGATATATAATATAATCGAAATTGATAAAGAGGATTTATCAAAATACATATGTGCCACTCCCATCAAGTGTCAACACATAAATATAATTTTAAGGAGTTGATTTTTATGATGATGATACCAAGAAGACGTGATTTTGACTTATTAGACGACATGTTTGGAGATGTATTTTTCAATGAGGGAGAAAGCAAATTAATGAAAACAGACATCAAAGAAAAAAAGGATGAATATGTTATAGACATTGATTTGCCAGGTTATGAAAAAGAAGGTATAAAATTAAATATTCAAGACGGATATTTAACAGTACATGCAACAGTTAATAAAGAAGAAAAAGATGAAGAAAAAGGTAAATTTGTACGTAAAGAAAGATATTCAGGAGAATGTTCAAGAAGCTTTTATGTTGGTGAAAACGTAACAGAAAATGAAATTAAAGCTAAATTTAAAAACGGAACACTTACAATAGAAATTCCTAAAAAAGAAGAAAAGAAAGAATTGCCTGAGAAAAAATATATTCCAATAGAATAATAAAAGAACCTCATATTTAATATATGAGGCTTTTATTTTATATGATATAATGTAAAAAAATATTAAGGAGAGTAAATTAATGGATATTACAATTGATGTTGGTGGTTACAAACTAAATGTTAGAGCAGGTGTAGTTATAATGCACAATAACAAAATTCTATTACATAGAAACATAAACTCAGATCATTATGCAATGATAGGTGGAAGAGTTGAAATTGGTGAAAATTCAGAGCATACAATAAAAAGGGAAGTAAAAGAAGAACTTGGAAAAGAAATTGAAATAACAGGATATGTATCAACAGTAGAAAATTTCTTTGAAATGAAAGGTGCAAAATATCATGAGATAATGTTTATATACAAAGCAGAATTTGTAAATGACGAGGACAAGAAATTAGAAGACACCTTGCAAAACATAGAAGGAAAAGATTATTTGCAATATGAGTGGATTGACTTAGATAAAATAGACGAATACCCATTAAGACCGAATGTATTAAAAGAAGTGCTGAAAGAAAGTAAATTTCCAGTACACAAAATAAATATTGATTAAAAGGAGAAATATATAATGCCTGAATTGTGGGATATATATGATGAAAATAAAAATAAAACAGGAAGAACAGCAATAAGAGATGTAACTATACTGCAAAAAGGTGAATATCATATAGTTGTAACAGGAATTATACTAAATTCTAAAAATGAAATTTTGATTAGTAAAAGAGCAATGAATAAAAAGTTTGGTGGAATGTGGGAGTGCAATGGTGGTTCAATATTAGCAGGCGAAACTAGCAAGGAAGGAATATTAAGAGAGCTAAAAGAAGAACTTGGAGTTACTTTTAAACCAGAAGAGGCTATATTTCTAAAAGAAATAAAAAGAAAAAGAGTACCTCAAAATTTCAAAGATTTGTGGTTATTCATAAAAGATATTAATATAGAAGATTTGACATTTCCTGATGGTGAAGCAACAGAAGCTAAATGGGTTAACATAGATGAATTTATTAGAATGTTTAATAATAATGAAATTATTCCAACAGTTGATTTTGGAAGGAAAGAATATGAAGCTGCATTAGAGAAAATATTTACTACAAATGAAATTTAATTAAGCTTATTAATAATAAAAAGGCCCCTGAAATTTCAGGGGCACTTTCTTAATAATCGGCACCGTGTTCACGATTACGCTCGTACTCTGCTTCCAGACTGTAACAGTTGTTGTACACAGCGTCCAGTACGGGCTGGATTTCGTTCCGGTCAAGAGAATGACCAGGTTCAATACGCACAGGGTTCAGCCAAACCTGAGCTACACGGATGCCATTCCGGGTGACATGGCAATGAGCGGGTTCGCGCCTGCAATCGCATTTCGTCTGATCAACCTCGATCTGAAGATTGTAGTTTACGCGGATTTTCATAACATGTCCTCCTTAAATTATTTATTGCAAAAAAATTGCTACAAATAATAATAACACAAAAAAACGAGCATGTCAAGTTTATGTAAACAATTATTGCTAAAAATGGATAAATGTGGTATAATAAGTACATAGCCACTAGGCTAAATAAAATAAAACGGGCTTCTTAAGAAGTCAAGTCCTAAAGGGGCGGAAAGAAATCATGAATATTCAGGAACTCAAGGCTCGCGCGATCAAGGTTGAAGATCAGATGAAGGTTTACTGGCCTCAGTTCAGCAGCCATGAGGAGGTTATTGACCTCAAGGCCCTTGAAACGGAAGACAAGAAGATGCAGTATTCGTATAACAATAGCGTTATCGCTTTTGTTGACGAGAAGGGTGACTTGTATGTGATCCCGGATATTGGCATTCAGAAGATTCTGGCTAGCGAGGGCTATAGCAGGAAGTATTTCTACGTACCTTTCAGCAATTGGGATTACCCGATTGAATATGAAGAAAAGTGGAAAGAACTTTGGAAATTCAAGAATAAAGAATGATTTTACGGTAGAGGAGAGGGCATTGCCCCCTCCTTTATCATTGTTATTGTATAGGAAAAATCAAAGATTTTTGCTATACAACAAGGCTAAGTTACCTTGGTCTATACGGGTTGCAAAGCCACTTTTCTTATAAATAAAAAAGTAGCAATGATAGAAAAAAATGTGTTCATTACTACTTTTTACGAAAAAAATAAATTATTTAAGTTATATAGAAAATAACTTAAGGAACAAACTAAAATATTCTAGTTGACATAAGTATAACATAAAATACAAATAAATGGTGTAAAACTTTGTCGAAAAAGTAAAAAAATACTAAAATATGGAAAAATACTTGCCAAAAAATAAATAATAACATATAATTTTAACATGATATTTTAATTCAAAAAAATTATTTCAAAAATTTTTGTTCTAAAGGAGAAATCAAAAGATGTTATCAATTACAAAAAGTATGGCCTTGCACGGACTAGAAGGCTTTTTAATTGACGTGCAAGTTGACATATCAAGTGGTATGCCATCATGGGATATTGTTGGACTTCCTGATGTGAGCGTAAAAGAGGCAAAAGAAAGAGTAAGAACAGCGATAAAAAATTCTGGTTATGAATTGTTTAGTAGAAAAATAGTTGTAAATTTAGCACCAGCAAATATAAAAAAAGAAGGATCAATATTTGACCTACCAATTGCAGTAGGAATTTTAAAAGGTTTAGAAGCTATAACACAACCTCAAAATGAAGATATTTTAATGATAGGAGAATTATCATTAAATGGCAGTTTAAATCCAATAAATGGAGCATTACCAATATGTATTGAAGCAAAAAAGCAAGGAATAAAGAAAATAATTTTACCAAAACAAAATGAAAAAGAAGCCTCTATAATTGATGGAATGGAAATACTAGGTGCAAATGATTTAACTGAAGTAGTTCAATATTTAAATGGAGATATAAAAATAGAAAGCTTATCAACAAATTGGGAAGATTGTTTGAGACTAGGAAAAGAAAAAATATTGGATTTTGCAGATGTAAAAGGGCAAGAAAGTGTAAAAAGAGCAGTTGAAATAGCGGCAGCTGGACGGACATAATTGTCTTTTAATTCGGTTCACCTGGATCACGGAAAAACAATGATAGCAAGACGAATACCATCAATATTACCAGACTTAACTTTTGAAGAAGCTTTGGAAATTACCAAGATTCATAGTATTGCAGGAATTTTAAAACAAGATATACCAATAATTACAACAAGACCATTTCGCTCACCACATCATACAATATCTGGGGTGTCCTTGGTAGGTGGAGGGAGAATACCAAAACCGGGAGAAATAAGTTTAGCTCATTATGGTGTGCTATTCTTGGATGAACTACCAGAATTCAACCAACACTCATTAGAGGTGTTGAGAGGTCCTTTAGAAGATGGAATTGTAACAATAAGCAGAGTAAATGGAAGTTTTACATACCCATGTGAGTTCATGTTCGTATCATCAATGAATCCATGTCCATGCGGATTTTATGGTTCAGCAGATAAAGAATGTACATGCACACCACAAGCAATATCGAAATATATGGGGAAAATTAGTGGGCCATTATTAGACAGAATTGACATACAAATAGAAGTAAGCCCTGTAAAATATGAAAAACTTGGAAATGACGAAATTCCAGAAAGTTCAGATATAATAAAGAAAAGAGTAAACAATGCAAGAAAAATTCAAATAGAAAGATATAAACAAGAAAATATTTATTCAAACTCTAGTCTAACGCCAAAACTAATTTCAAAATATTGTAAATTAGACAGTGAAGGAAAGAAAATATTACAAACAGCATTCGAGAAAATGGGACTAAGCGCAAGAGCATATGGCAGAATTTTAAAAGTAGCAAGAACAATTGCAGACTTAGATAATTGTGAAAACATTCAAAAAACACACATTGCAGAAGCAATACAATATAGAAGCTTAGACAAGAAGTATTGGAAGAATTAAATTTAAATTAATTTTATACAGATAGTAGCAATATAATACTTTTCGTAGTGAGGCTGTGGGGACCAGCAAGCTAGAAGATGTTGCTAAATTTTTTCAAATCATTATTAATGTTTGCAAAAAATTGTTGCTACATCTTCTTGCGATGCTGGGATGGAACGAAGAAAAGTACTTATATTGCTACTATTAAATTAAAATAAAGGAAAGAAATATGAAAATTTTATCTAAAAAAATTAAATTTTATCCAAAACGTTTGTTAAACATCCACAACCCACCGTCAAAACTTTATGTAGAGGGAAATTACGAGTTATTAAACTCAAATTCAATAGCAATAGTAGGAACAAGAAAATGCACAGAATATGGCAAAAAATATTCTGCAAAATTTGCAAAAGAATTATCACGAAAAGGAATGTGCATTGTAAGCGGATTAGCAATTGGAATAGACACTGTAGCACATATAAATTCCATGGAAGAGCTAGGTAAAACAATAGCGGTAATAGGAAGCGGATTTAAGCACATATATCCTGAGGAAAATGAGTGGCTATTCCACAAAATAATAGAAAATGGTGGATGTGTTATATCTGAATATCATCCGGATGAGGAAAAAGACATGGCAAATTTTCCAGCAAGAAATCGTATAATAAGTGGACTAGCTCTAGGTGTATTAGTAGTTGAAGCACCATATAGAGGTGGAAGTACAATCACAGCAAAACATGCAAGGATTCAGGGAAAGGAAGTATTTTGTATACCGAATAGATTAGGTGAGCCAGAAGGCTATAGTACAAACTGGCTAATACAAAATGGTGCAAACTTAGTAATGGAACCAGACGATATATTACAATACTACAAAATACAAGAAAACATATCAGTACCAGAAGAATATGAAGAAATATATAATTTAGTAAACATACAACCGATTTCAGCAAACGAAATATGTAAAATAACAGGTAAAAAAATATCTGAAATAATGCAAATATTATTTATGCTCGAATTAGATGGATATATAAAATGCGTAGCAGGAAATAAATATATAAAAAAGGAATGATATTATGATAAATCAAAGGCAAGAATTAGGAAAAGAGGGAGAAGATTTTGCAGCAGATTATTTATAAAAACAGGGGTATGAAATTATAGACAGAAACTTTGAATGTAAACAAGGAGAAATAGACATTATCGCAAAAGAAAAAAACGAGTATGTATTTATTGAAGTAAAAACAAGGCAAAACTTTCACTATGGAATACCATGTGAAGCAGTAAATGAAAGAAAACAAAAGCATATATGGAACGCAACAAGATATTACATATATTCACATAAGTTAGAAGACCAATATATAAGAATAGATGTAATAGAAATTTACAAAAGAAAAGGAAAATTTTATTTACACCATATTAAACAAATAAAGTAATATTTGACAAAAATGGATAAAACATAAAATGAGATGTGACAAATATAATTAAAACAAATAAACAAAACCATTGACATTGTTGACATAATGTAATAAAATATAAAATGTAGGTATAAACTATGACGTTAAAGCTTATGCTTAAGGAGGAAAAATTATGGCAAGAGGAAGAGATTCTAGTTTTGACGGAAGCTTTGAGACTTCGCGGTATGCGGATGATTCGCTGGAAAAGACCATCGAAAGAGGGACTGAAAAGGGAATCTTTGTATCTCCTACCGAGTCTGGCGGAGTACAGAAAACTACGTATACGGAAAAAGGCGAAAGAGTCGATAGGTGGGAACCAGGAAAACCCGGAGACTATCCTCATTATGGAATTGACGAGGACGGAATCTTTTTCCACAAGTAAGCATAACAAAAGGGCACCCAAATGGGTGCTCTTTTGTTATTATATAGAAAAATCGAAGATTTTTACGTGTACAGCAAAGTTAAGTTACCTTGGTATGTGTAAATTGCGAAGTGATTGTGTACATGTAGAAAAGAAAACATTTCATCTAAAAAAATAAGCAATTCAATTTTCTATTAACCATTCCACCACTAACTGTATAAAATATATAAAACATAAAGTGAGGAGTGGTGGATATGATTAAAACAATAGGAAATACACCTTTAATAAAAATAAAATATGAATACGAAGGCAAAACAAATTATATATATACAAAACTAGAAAGTTATAATTTAACAGGAAGTATAAAAGATAGAGCAGCATATTACATAATAACAAAGGCAAAACAAAGAGGAGAATTAAAAGATGGTATGCCAATAATAGAAGCAACAAGTGGAAATACTGGAATCTCTTTATCAGCATTAGGCAAATATTATCATCATCCAGTATATATTTTTATGCCAGATTGGGTTAGTAAAGAACGAGTTCAAATTATGCGAAGCTATGGGGCAAAAGTTATAACATTTTCTAAACAACAAGGAGGTTTTAGAAAATGTATTCAAGAGTCAAGGAATTTAGCTAAAAAGGTAAATGGATTCCTAGCAAATCAATTTGCTAATATGGATAATGTTCTAGCACAGTATGAAACAACAGGTCAGGAAATTTTAAATCAAGTTCCAGAAGACATTGCAGGATTTGTATCAGGAGTTGGAACAGGAGGAACTTTAATGGGCATAGGAAAAAAGCTAAGAAGAAGGTATCCAGAAATAACTGTAACTGCAATTGAGCCTGAAAGTATGCCACTAATTTCAAAAAACAGAATAATTAAACAACACAAGATAGAAGGAATAGGAGATGACTTTATTCCAGCCTTATTAGACAAAAATGAAATAGATAAAGTATTTTTAGTAAATGATGAAGACAGTATAAATATGTCAAGAAAACTCGCACTAGACTTAGGAATAGGAGTCGGAATTTCATCAGGTGCGAACTTCTTAGGAAGTGTATTACTGCAAAAAGAAATAGCAGGGCCAGTAGTAACAATATTTGCAGATGACAACAAAAAATATTTAAGTACAGATTTGAGTAAACCAGTAGAAAAAAATGAAAAATATATATCTAATAAAATAAAATTATTAGGATATGAGGTAATATAAAAACTAAGAAAAAACGTTTTTTAATGCAATAACAAAAGTTAGATTTCCTTCATAAAATAATGTATGAAGGAGGAAATTGTATGAAAAAAACGTTTAAATTATTGTCTATTATAATAATGTTAACAGTTGCAACAATATACACACTTCCAGCAAAAATACTAGCATTTGGACCATCAAGTGAAACAATATATGAAGGAATTGATGTAAGCGAATTTCAAAGAAACATTGATTTTGAAAAGGTAAAAAAAGATGGAATAGAAGTTGTATATATTAGATCAAGTGAAGGAACAAACTACATAGATGCTAAGTTTGAGCAGAATTATAAAAGGGCCAGAGAAGCCGGACTAAAAATTGGATTTTATCATTATGTAGATGCAAGAAGTGTTAGTCAAGCAGAAAAAGAAGCACAATTTTTTGCATCAGTAATATCTGGAAAAATAGCTGACTGCAGATTAGCTATGGACTTTGAAAGCTTTGGTAGGCTAAGTAAAAAAGAAATAAACACAATAGGCTTAGCTTTTATGAAAAAATTAGAAGAATTAACTAAAAAAGAAGTTGTGCTATATAGTAATGCCTATACAGCAAGTCGTATTTGGGAAGGAGAAGTAACAAATTATCCCTTGTGGATTGCGCAATACGAGGTAAACAAACCAGAAAATAGTGGAACATGGAAAAGTTGGGCAGGTTGGCAATATACAGATGTAGGCAGAGTAAGTGGAATTTCAAATAATGTAGACAGAGATAAATTTACTAAAGAAATATTTATGTCAGAAGGTACTCAAATTCCAGATACAGAAAAACCAAAACCAGACGAAGAAGATGACAAAACAACAACTAAAAAAATAAAAATAAAATGGGGAGACACATTATCTCAGCTAGCTATAAAATACAACACAACAGTTGCAGAGCTTGTAAGGTTAAACAATATTCAGAATCCAAACTTGATATATGCAGGAAATTATTTAATAGTTCCTGTTAAAGGGGGAAATACAAGTAACACAACAATTTATACTGTTAAAAGAGGAGACACATTATATGAAATAGCTCAAATGTTTAATACAACAGTTAGTGAAATTGCACAAGAAAACAATATACAAAATGTGAATTTAATTTATCCACGGTCAAAAGCTAGTTGTAAATAGTAACTGTAAACACGACTGTGGACATAAGTTATACACAGTGAGAAGAGGAGATACATTATGGTCAATTGCAAGAAGATACAACACAACAATAGCAAATATAGTAAGGCTAAACCGCATACAAAATGCAAACCTAATATATCCCGGTCAAACATTCAGAATATAATGTCAGTTCGGGGACGTTTCTTTAACTGACATTTTTGTCAGTCGGGGGGACATATCTTAAACTAACTTTTATGTCTGTAAATATTTATAATCAACTAAAATTATAAAATATAATAAAACTATAACAATGAAAAGCTATTAAAAAGGAGAAAGCTAAATGGAATGTTGTGAATTGGTTACATTGGTATCTACACTTGCATGTGTAATTGCACAAGATAAAACACCAGATGAACTTGCCTTAATAGGCTCAATATTCAATCAATTAGGAGATTCGTTATCAACAATAGCAGCATGTAAAGCAAAATGTGTCAATGAAGATGTGTCCCCGAAGTGACAAAAGTGTCAGTTAAAGATACGTCCCTCGACTGACAAAAATGTCAGTTAAAGATACGTCCCCAAACTGACACATAATTATGTATACCTTCATAAGATGTATTATGATAAATTTGAATTAGGAGGTACTTATGAAGGAAGTATTGAAACTAAAGAATGTAAGCAAAAAGTACCAAGCGAAAAATGGTGAAGTAGAAGCTTTGTCTGATATTTCATTTAGTGTGAATGAGGGAGAATTTGTTAGCATAATTGGACCAAGTGGGTGTGGTAAATCTACATTGCTTTCAATAATATCTGGTCTGGAACCTAAAACTTCTGGTGATATACAAATTGATGGTGGTCTTGGCTATATGCTACAAAAGGATAGTCTTTTAGAATGGAGAAATATTTATGATAATATTACATTTGGCTTAGAAATAAGAAGAAAAAAGACAAAAGAAAATGAAGCTTATGTAATAGAACTTCTTAAAAAATATGGTCTATATGAATTTAAAGACAAATACCCAAATCAGTTATCTGGAGGAATGAGGCAAAGAGCAGCGCTGATAAGGACTTTAGCTATTAAGCCAAAAATCTTATTACTTGACGAAGCATTTTCAGCGTTAGACTATCAAACTAGAATTATGGTTACAAATGATATTTTTCAGATATTAAAAAATGAAAATATTACAGCTATTATAGTGACACATGATATATCAGAGGCAATTAGTATGAGTGATAGGATAGTAGTGTTAACTAAAAGACCGGCAACAGTAAAAACCATTCATACTATTAATTTTGAAATGGAAAATAGAAATCCAATCAACTGCCGCGAGAGCCCTAAATTTAGTAAGTACTTTGATGCTATATGGAAGGAGCTTGATGTACATGTATGATAAAAATATGTCTGAGGACAGAAAAAAATACCTAAGAAAAATAAGAAAAAACAAAATATCTGTTATTTTAACTCAATTACTTATCCTAATTATATTTATAATAGGGTGGGAATTACTTGCTAATAAAGGAATAATAGATAGTTTTATTACAAGTCAACCTTCAAGAATATTAAATACCTTTTTAAATTTATCAACTAATGGACTGCTAACACACTTAGGAGTAACACTTACAGAAACACTAATAGGGTTTATTTCAGGAGTTATACTAGGTGTATTTATAGCAATTTTGCTATGGTGGTCTCCATTTTTTTCGAAGGTATCAGAACCATATTTAGTTGTATTAAACAGTTTGCCCAAAGTAGCTTTGCGGACCAGTTATAATCATCTGGGTAGGTGCAGGAATGGGAGCAATTATAACAATGGGTCTTGCCATTTCACTAATTGTAACTATATTAGAAATTCTAAATGGATTTTTAAATACAGACAAAGAACTAATAAAAATGGCACAAACATTTAATGCAAGTAAATTTCAAATATTAACAAAAATAGTAATACCTGCAAACATATCAACATTTTTCAACTCATTAAAGGTAAATATAGGTCTATCTTTGGTAGGTGTGATAACAGGAGAATTCTTGGTATCAAAAGCAGGTTTAGGTTACCTAATTGTATATGGTGGGCAGGTATTTCAACTAGACTTAGTAATGACAGGAGTAATTATTCTTGCAATAGTTGCTGCAATTATTTATGA
>CAKPKQ010000013.1 GCA_934167305.1 uncultured Clostridia bacterium
ATTAAATAACATGCCAAAATACTTGAAATCTCCTTTGGCATGAATAGATTAGAAAGGAATGAAAAACTTGAAAAAGTATTTGATTATTGTATTAGTTATTATAATAGTAGCAGCTGGAATAGCTACTTATATACTACTTAATAGAAATACAGAAACAGCAGGGTTACAAAAAATTCGTGTAAATGAAGTAACACGTTCTGTATTTTATGCTCCACAATATGTGGCAATTTCAAAAGGTTATTTTGCAGAGGAAGGTTTGGAGATAGAATTAACAACAGGTCAAGGAGCTGATAAAGTAATGACCGCAGTTTTGGCAAACCAAAGTGACATAGGCTTTGCAGGACCAGAAGCTTCAATATATGTATATAATGAAGGAAAAGAAGATTATACACAGGTATTTGCACAAATGACTCAAAAAGATGGATCATTTTTAGTTAGCAAAGAAAAAACAGATAATTTTAGTTGGCAAGATTTAAAAGGAAAAACTGTTATTCCTGGTAGAAAAGGTGGAGTACCATATATGACTTTTGAATATGTGCTTAAACAAAATGGTCTAGATCCTAAAAAAGATTTAGTATTAGATGATAGCATTAAATTCGATTTAATGGCAGGAGCTTTTGCAGGTGGAAATGCAGAATATGTAACATTATTTGAACCAACTGCTTCAGCAACAGAGAAAGCAGGTAAAGGATATATTGTTGCATCTGTTGGAGAAGCATCAGGAGAAATTCCATATACAGCATATTTTGCTAAGAAAAGTTATATTGAAAAAAATCCCAATATAATTCAAGGATTTACAAATGCAATATACAAAGGAGAACAATGGGTAAAATCACATAGTGCTAAAGAGATAGCAGAAGCAATAGTGGACTTTTTTCCAGATACTGATTTGAGTATGTTAGAGGCAGCATTGCAAAGTTATATAGATATTGATGCTTGGAGAGATAATCCAGTATTAAAACAAGAATCGTTTGCATTACTTCAAAGGGTTATGAAAGAAGCGGGAGAACTTGAAAAAGAAGCTGACTACGGAAAAGTAGTAAACAACAGCTTTGCAGAAAAAGCTATTCAAAAATTAGGTAAATAAATTTAAGGCGGAGAATAAAAACTCCGTCTTTTATTGTGTGCATTTTATAATTTATGATATAATAAAAATCAAGGAGGAATACAAATGTTAAATAATATTGAAGTGCTATACCATAGTAGTATAAGAATAAACAAAGAAAAAACAATTTATATAGATCCATTTAAAATAGACAGAAATTATAATGATGCAGACATTATTTTTATAACACATGATCATTATGATCACTATTCAGAAGAAGATATTGATAAAGTTATAAATGAGAACACTGTTATTGTAATACCAGAAGAGTTATTAACAAAAGTGCTAAAAAAGGGAATAAATAAAGATGCAATTATTACTGTGGAGCCAAATAAAAAATATATGGTGCAAGGAATTAAATTTGAAACAATACCAGCATATAACATAAATAAAACATTTCACCCAAAAGAGAATGATTGGGTTGGCTATGTTATTGAATTAAATGACATTAGATATTATATTGCAGGTGATACTGATATAACAGAAGAAAATAAAAGAGTAAAATGTGATGTTGCCTTTGTGCCAGTAGGTGGAACATATACAATGGATTTTAAAGAAGCGGCACAATTAATAAACGAAATGCAGCCTAAAGTTGCAGTTCCAATTCATTATGGTAGTATAGTTGGAACAAAGCAAGACGCCGAAGAATTTATAAAACTTTTAAATCAAAATATAAAAGGTACAATATTAATGAGATAATTAGAAAGTGAAATTCAATGAAAGATAATAAAAAAGAAACTTTAATGTGGACTATATTTGCAATTATTGGAGCAATATTTGTTGCAGTAGGACTTATTTTGTTTGAAAGTGTATTTAACTCTGCAAATAAAGTAGAAACAACAGGTATTATTACAAGAATATCATTATCTGGAAGTTCTGAAAATGAAAGTTACAAAGTATATGTTTCATATGTTGTTAAAGGAGATGAATATGAATCAATATTAAATGGCTATTCATCTAGCTTTTATGAAGGAAAAGAAGTAGAAATATACTATGATAAAGATAATCCAAATAAAATAGGTATGAAGTCTTTAAATTTATTAATTTTAATAGTCCCAGGAATTGGGTTGATTTTTCTAATAATAGGAGGAACGGGAATATTATTAAAAGTTAGTAAAAAGAAATTAGAAAATAGATTAAAAAAAGATGGAAAACTAATATATGCAGACTATGATGAAACAATAATAAATACTTCATATAGTATAAATGGAAGACACCCATATAAAATCATTTGTGAATGGATTAATCCAGTAGATAACGAAGAATATATGTTTAAAAGTAGAAATATTTGGATAAATCCAGAAGACATAATAAAAGAAAGAAACATAAAACAATTTCCGGTATACATTGACAAAAATAACAAAAAGAAATATGTTGTTGACATAGACATTTTGGAAAATTAAATAATACTGCCATACATTTGCAAAAGTTATAAAAATATGCTAAAATAAAAAATACATTTTATGAAAAGGAGAATGATTTACAATGTTGAAAGTTATTGTAATATTTTTGCGGATTTGTGCAGGAATCTGCATAGCTATCAACACAGTGGCCATCTTGTTGGGAATAATTTCATTTATTCCACATGGGTGGATATTTACTGAAAAACTAAACTCGAAATTCTTCTGGAAGCATCCAACTATTGTTGGAATTTTATCGGTTATTGACTTCATAGGAGCACTGTATTTAATATATGTGGTGATAGTATTAAAACATTAACCGAAAAAGGGCTCAAAAGACTAACCTTTGAGCTCTTTTTTTATTGCATAGAAAAAATCAAGGATTTCAACTATGCAACATAGCTTATATTACAAACTTATTCTTTTAGCAAATTTCTAATCAATTCATACAAATAAGGTTTAAATTCTTCGATTGGAAGAGGCTCGTTATATAAAATAGAATTAAAGCAAGTTGAACTTACCAACTCTATAATCATATATAATGTTACTTCAGGATTTTTTAATTTAATATTATGTTCTTTAACACCGTTTAAAAATAAATAAACAAGACCTTCCTCAGAATTCTTATTTTTTTCATATAAATTTAATACAGTTTGGCTGTAAACTCCCCATGATAAATTTTTAGATATAAATTTTAAAAGTAAAGGAGTTTTGGCAAGCTTATCAATAATGTAATTTATAACAAAAACCATTTGATCAGCAAAATTTTCTATATAAGTGTTTTTTACAGCATTTATTGCCTCAGAAAATAATGCCATAGATTTTCTTGCAATTAATACATCTCTTAATTCGTATTTATCTTTAAAATATAAATAAAAAGTACCTTTTGCAACATCTGCATTATCAACAATGTCTTGAATAGAAGTATCTTTAAATCCTTTTTCAGTAAAAAGTTTAAATCCTACATTTAATAATCGCTCTTCTTTATCATTTTTTTCTTTCATAATCTTGCCTCCAATACAATATAATTATTACATAAAAATGACGTGTAGTCAATAGAAATAAATAAAAATTAATAGCAAGTTATTCTTTAAAACTGGCAGATAATACTACTAAAACACAACAAATATCAATTTGCTTGAAATTTTTAATAAAAACTATTGACTAACGGTCAGAAAAGTAGTATATTATGAAAAGTGACCAGTGGTCACAAAAATAAGGAGGCAGAAAAATGGAAAAGTTTGGACAGTTTATATGTAAACACAAAGTAACTATTCTAATAATATCTTTGTTACTTTTAATTCCATCAATTATTGGATATAAAGCAACAAGAGTTAACTATGATATACTAGTATATTTGCCAGACAACATTGAAACAATAAAAGGCGAAAATATATTAGCAGATGACTTTGACATGGGAGCGTTTTCAGTAGTAATACTAGAAAATATGCAATCAAAAGATATTATAGAATTAGAAAAACAATTTAGAGAAGTAGGAAATGTAGAAAAGGTAGTTGGACTAACAGATATTATAGGAACTGATGTACCGCTAGAAATGTTACCAGATGAAATTAAAGACAAATTATATAAGGACAACACAACGCCAGTATTAGTAACATTTAAAGATGGAATTTCAGAAGATACAACAATGGAAACAGTTGAAAAACTTAGAGAAATATCAAATGAAAATTGCAAAATAAGTGGTATGACTGCAACAGTACTAGACACTAGAAATTTATCAGATTCAGAAGTAATAATATATGTAATGATTGCAGTAGCTTTATGTTTAATAATATTGCAATTAGCATTAGACTCATATTTAGCACCAGTATTAATGCTACTAAATATTGGAATGGCAGTATTATACAACATGGGTACAAACGTATTTTTAGGTCAAACATCATATATAACAAAAGCAATAAGTGCTGTATTGCAACTTGGTGTAACAATGGATTTTGCAATATTCTTATACCACAGTTATAAAGCAGAAAAAGAAAAAGCTTCAAATAATGATGAAGCAATGGCAACTGCAATAGCAAAAACATTAGTATCGGTACTAGGAAGTTCATTAACAACAATAGCTGGGTTCTTAGCATTATGCAGTATGAACTTAACATTAGGAAAAGATATAGGCTTAGTAATGGCAAAAGGTGTTTTAATTGGTGTAATAACAGCAGTTACAACATTGCCAGCAATGTTACTTGTATTTGATAAATGGGTAGAGAAAACAAAACACAAAGAAATATTACCAAGATTTGAAAAAGTTAAAAACTTTAATTTAAAACATTACAAAGCAATTTTAGTTGCATTTATAGTAATTTTACCATTTGCAGTATATGGATATACACATACAGAAAGTTACTATAACCTAAGCAAGTCTTTACCAGATACTTTAAACAGTATACAAGCAAACAATGAATTAAAAGATAAATTTGATATGGTTTCAACAGAATTATTACTAGTAGATAAAAATATGCCAGATTATAAATTAAATGAAATGCTAGATAAAATAGAAAGCTTAGATGGAATTGAATGGACGTTAAGTTATTCAAAAATTTCAAAAGAAGTAAATATACCAAAAGAAATGCTACCAGAAGATACAAGGTCAATATTTAAAAGTGATAAATATCAAATGGTAATTATAAATTCAAAATATGAAATTGCAACAAATGAATTAAATAGCCAAATAGAAGAAGCAAATAAAATAATAAAAGAATATGACGATACAGCAATACTTGCTGGAGAAGGACCATTAATGAAAGACTTGGTTGAAATAAGTGACCATGATTTCAACAGTGTAAATACAGTTTCAATCGCAATTATACTTGTGATAATGGTATTTGTTTTAAAATCAGTAAGTTTACCAATAATATTAATTGCTGCAATAGAGTTTGCAATATTTATCAATATGGGAATACCTGCATATACAGGAACAGTAATACCTTTTATAGCATCAATAGTAATTGGTACAATTCAATTAGGTGCAACAATAGATTATGCAATTTTAATTACAACAAAATATAAAACAGCAAGAATAGAAGGAAAAGACAAACATCAAGCTATAGATGAAGCTTTAGGAACATCAATTCAATCTATAATTGTTAGTGCATTATGTTTCTTTGGAGCAACATTTGGAGTTGGTATGTATTCAAAAATTGAAATGATTGGTTCTTTATGTAGTTTAATGGCAAGAGGTGCAATTATTAGTATGGTTACTGTATTAACAGTTTTACCAGCATTCTTAATTGTATTTGATAAAATAATTTGCAAAACAACTGCAAATATGCGCAAACTAAGCAATTAGTTTTTTAGTTTTAGTTTTGCTTTGAAAGGTAGTGATATAATACTTTTTGAAGTGAGGCTGTGGGGACCAGCAAGCTAGAAGATGTTTCTAAATTTTTTCAAATCATTAACAATGTTTGCAAAAAATTGTTGTTACATCTTCTTGCGAAGCTGGGATGGAACGGAAAAAAGTATTATATTACTACCAATAAAATTAATATTCTAAAATAAAAAAGGAGAGGATAAAAAATGAAAAGTAAAAAAATAATTGGAAGCATATTATTATGCACAATGTTAGGTTATGCAACTCCAGTATTTGCTGTAACAAAAGAAGAAACAGTATATTCAAAACTAAACAACAGTGGAACACAATATGAAACAATAGTAAATGAACATATAAAAAATGATGAATTATTAAAAACAATAGATGATATATCAAACTTATTAGATATAACAAATGTAGGTGGAAATGAAACATTTGAGCAAAAAGAAAACAAAATAATATGGAATGCTGATGAAAAAGATATATATTATCAAGGAAAAACAGAAAAAAAATTACCAATTGAAACATCTATTAAATATGAATTAGATGGAAAAGAAATGTCAGCAGAAGAAATAGCTGGTAAAAAAGGAAAAGTAAAAATTACAATAACATACAAAAACAATGAAGCTCACAATGTAAATATAAATGGAATAACAGAGAAAATGTATACACCATTTATAGTAATAACAGGAACAACACTTGATACTAAAACAAACAAAAATATTAAGTTAACTCAAGGAAAAGTAGTTGAAAAAGGAGAAAAAACTATACTACTTGGGGTTGCATTTCCAGGATTAAAAGAAAGCTTAAAAACAAATGAAATTGATATACCAAGCAAAGTAGAAATATCAATGAAAACAGAAAAATTTGAGCTAGAGAACATGATTACATATATAACACCAAGAGTATTAGAAGAAAATGAATCAAAAATAGCAGATAAACTAAATGAGTTGTATTCATCAATGAATGATATGAAATCAGCTAGTGAAAAGCTTGAAAATGGAGCAAATACATTACAACAAGGAACAAGCCAATATGCAGAAAAATCTCAAGAATTTACAGACTATATGAATGAATTAACACAGGGAACACAAGACACAAGTGAAGGAGCAAGTCTAGTGGCTGATGGTGTAAATTCATTAGCAACAAAATCGAATGCTTTAATTCCAGGAGTAAGCAAATTATCAGATGGTGCAAAAACTTTAAAAGAAAAAGTAGAATATATGGCAGAGTCAAGCCAAGCATTATCAGCTGGAGCAACATCAATAAATACAGGAATTGCAGGTATAAGCAAAGCAATAGATGCAATGAATGCAAAATTATCAAATATTGATGTAAAAAACAAAACAGCAGAGATAACAGCACTTGTAAACACAGATAAAAAATTAAAAACAAACTTAGAAACTATGCAAACTGTATTAACAGATCAAAAAAACAGTGCAACAGATGAACAATTAATAGCAACATTAACACAACAAATAAAAATGAATGAACAAACTATTGCATTATTAGAACAAAATATATCAGCAAATGAACAATCAATAGAATTATTAAAGTCAGTAGGTACAGCTCAAGCAACTGTAGCATCTATTAAAGAAGGACTAGATGGAAATGAGACAGAGAAAAAAGTTGGTATAAAAGATGGTGCAAGCTCATTAGATACAAATTTAACAGCATTAGCTAAAGGCTTAGATGCAATGAATACAAAATCAGATGAATTAGTTGAAGGAACAAGTGAGCTATCAACAAAATCTGAAGCATTAATTGAAGGAATAAGCACATTAAAAACAGGTGCAAATAAACTAAATGCAGGCACAGTAGCTCTTAATGCAAATGTAAAAGAATTATATTTAGCAAGTGAACAATTAACTGAAAAATCAGGAGATATAGCTGAAGGTGCAAAAGAGCTATCAGAAGGAATAAAAGAATTTAACACAAAAGCAATTAGTAAATTATATTCTACAGTAAATGGAGATGTACATAACCTAACAAGTAGAATTGATGCATTAGAAAAACTATCAAAAGAATATATGAACTTTGCAGAAATGGATGAAGATATGAATGGAAATGTTAAATTTATTTTAATTACAGATCCATTAAAACAAAGTGATGAAAAAGAAAACAATTAGGCTTGAAAAAAACTAAATTTAATGATAAATATAGTAATATAAATAAAAATGAAAGGAGAAACAAATATGGAATATCTTGAAAAAATATTTAAAAGAACAGGATGGACATCTTTGTTAACATCACTAATATTTGCAATACTTGGAATACTTCTAATTGTTAACCCAGAAGGAAGTACAAAAGCAGTATCACTAATTGTAGGAATATTATTTATAGTAGTAGGACTATATAAACTAGTAGATTATTGCACAACGAGAGGAAAATATAGTTTTTATAACTATGACATAGCTTATGGAATAATAGCAATTATTATAGGAATAATAGCTATAGTTTACAAAAGTCAAATTGAAACAATATTCAGAGTTTTAATA
The DNA here is from genome assembly GCA_934167305.1 of uncultured Clostridia bacterium. GTDB lineage: Bacteria > Bacillota > Clostridia > TANB77 > CAG-508 > CAG-273. The sequence goes on from CAKPKQ010000013.1 coordinate 8,329, forward strand.
GGAATCTGGATAGTTTATACAGGAATAATAAGATTAAGCTTATCATTCAAATTAAAATTAGTTGAATCACCAGCATGGATATACAGTTTATTAATCTCGATTATAATGATTATATGTGGAATGTATACAATTTTTGTATCAAATGTAATTGTTGTAACAATTGGAATAGTAATTTTAGTTTATTCGGTATTAGATGTAATTGAAGATATAATTTTCTTAGTAAACATTAAAAAACTAGAAAAATAGTCACAACAAAAAGACAACGACACAAAATCGAAACGAAAAATAAAATTAAAATGCAAGAAAATAATAAAAATAAAAAAACTCATTTTTTCAAAAAATGAGTTTTTTATTTACTAAAAATGAAAACATAAAAATACAAAACCATTGATAATAAAAGAAAAATCCAAAAATAGTATTATTAAAAATAATAAAAAACAAGAAAAAACAGAAAAATGATTTTTTGAAAATTAGAAAAAATAAAAGCAAAATATTTTTTGACATTTTTTTGAAAATAAATAAAGAAATTATATTGAAATATCAAGGAAATGTAATATAAACATTAAAGAAAATATGAACAAAAGTGTTTAAAAATCAACACTTTTTATTAAAATGTAATAAAATTGTAATATATTTTATAAAAAATATAAAAAACGTAAAATTTGGTTTTTTACAAGCCATAAATTGACTGAAAGGCAAAAAACAAACTAAATGGCAAAAGAATGAAATATGCAGTAAATCAATGAAAAAGCAATGTGGTAACATAAACAATATGCATTTGACATTATCTTTTTAGTGAGTTAATATAAAGATACAAAAGAAAAAACGAATAGTTATATATTAAATAAATTTAATATGTAACTATTGCAAGTAGAGAGACAAACATATAGGGGGGAAGGAAAAATGCAAGTAATCAAAAGGGACGGAAAGGTAGTAGACTTTGATCAATCAAAGATTAAAATAGCAATAGAAAAAGCAAACAAAGAAGTAAAACCAAGAGAAAGAGCATCTAAGGATGAAATAAATCAAATAATTGGTTATGTTGAAGACTTAGACAAGAAAAGAATTTTAGTAGAGGATATACAAGACATTATAGAAGAACAATTAATGTCTTTTGGAAAATATGTATTAGCTAAAAAATACATTACATATCGTTATACCAGAGAATTAGTTAGAAAAGCAAATACAACAGATCAATCAATTAAAGAATTGATTGATGGAGAAAGTGACTATTGGAATAATGAAAATTCAAACAAAAATGCTCAAGTTGTAACAACTCAAAGAGATTACTTAGCAGGAATTACTAGTACAGATATTACAAGAAGATTTTTATTACCAGAAGATGTAGTAAAAGCGCATGATGAAGGAATTATTCACTTCCATGATGCGGACTACTTTGCACAAAATGCATTAACAAACTGTGAATTAATAAACTTAGAAGATATGCTTCAAAATGGAACAATAATGAATGGGGTTATGATTGAAAAACCACATAGATTTTTAACAGCCATGACAATTGCTACACAAATTATATTAGGTGTTACATCATCTACATATGGTGGGGCAACAGTATCATTAACACATTTAGCACCATTTGTAAGAAGTAGTTATGATAGATATTATAAAAAATATAAACAAAGAGGTCTAAGCGAAAAACAATGTAAAGAATATGCAGAACAAGACACTAAAAAAGAAGTGTCAGATGGTGTTCAAACATTCAACTATCAAGTAAATTCAATGACAAACACAAATGGACAAGCGCCATTTCTATCAGTTTGCATGTATTTAGGCGAAACAGATGAATATAAACAAGAACTTGCAATGATAATTGAAGAATTCTTAAAACAAAGAATAGAAGGATTCAAAAATGAAAAAGGTGTATATATTACACCGGCATTCCCTAAACTTCTTTATGTATTAGAAGAAGACAACATACATAAAGATAGCAAATATTGGTATTTAACAGAACTTGCTGCTAAATGTACAGCAAAAAGATTAGTTCCAGATTATATTTCTGAAAAGAAAATGAAAGAATATAAAATAGATAAAAATGGAAATGGAAACTGTTACCCATGTATGGGATGCAGATCATTCTTAACACCTTATGTAGATCCAGAAACAAATAAACCAAAATATTATGGAAGATTTAACCAAGGTGTTGTAACTATTAATCTAGTTGATGTTGCATTATCATCTAAACAAGATGAAGAAAAATTCTGGAAAATATTTAATGAAAGACTTGAATTATGCCACAAAGCGTTACAAATAAGACATGAAAGATTAAGCAAAGTAACAAGTGATGTTGCACCAATTCTATGGCAACATGGCGCTTTAGCAAGACTTAAAAAAGGTGAAAGCATTCACAAATTATTACATGATGGTTATTCAACAATTTCACTTGGCTATGCAGGGTTATATGAATGTGTAAAATACATGACAGGAAACAGCCACACAGACAATGGAATAGGAGAAGAATTTGCTCTAAGAGTAATGCAAAAATTAAATGATAAATGTAAAGAATGGAAAGAAGCAGAAAAAATTGATTACAGTGTTTATGGTACACCAATTGAATCAACAACATATAAATTTGCAAAATGTTTAAAGAAAAGATTTGGAACAATAGAAGGAATTACAGATAGAAGCTATATTACAAATTCATATCATGTACCTGTATTTGAAGATATTGATGCATTCTCTAAACTAAAATTAGAAAGCAAATTCCAAAAATTAAGCCCAGGTGGAGCTATATCTTATGTAGAAACACCAAACTTACAAAACAACCTAGAAGTTGTACTACAAATAATTCATTTTATTTATGATAATATTATGTATGCAGAATTAAACACAAAATCAGATTACTGCCAAAAATGTGGATTTGATGGAGAAATTTTAATAGATGAAAACTTAGAGTGGTATTGCCCAAATTGTGGAAATAGAGACCATAACACATTAAATGTAGCAAGAAGAACATGTGGATATATTGGAAGTCAATTCTGGAACAAAGGAAGAACACAGGAGATTAAGGAGAGGGTTTTGCATATTGATAACAAAGACGACGAATAATTGAAAAATAATTACAATTTTGGGTGCGTCAATTCTTATTTAAAATGCGGTTGCTACTGCATACTGACGCTGTAACAGGCAAAGCCTTAACAGCCTCAGCAACATACACCACGTATGCGCCCTTGCCTTTTAAATAAGACTTTCCAGCTATGCATACTGATACTGTAACAAGCAAAGCTTTAACAGTATCAGAGTTCCCAAAATTTAATTCTTTTCCAATTGGAGAAACATTAGAAAGAAGGATTTATTAACTATGAAATATAATAAAATCAGAAAAATGGATATAGCAGATGGACCAGGAGTAAGAGTATCTATATTTATGCAAGGATGCGCATTTAATTGTAAGAATTGCTTTAACCCAGAAACACATGATTTTAATGGGGGAAAAGAATTTACTGATGCAACAATTGACAGAATAATGGAGCTTTGCAAAAATGAAAATGTAGAAGGTTTATCAATTTTAGGTGGTGAGCCAATGCACCCAAATAATATAGAAGGAACAACAAAACTAGCTAAAACATTTAAGGAACAATTTCCAAATAAAAATTTGTGGGCTTGGACTGGTTTTAAATTTGACAAAGATTTAAAAGACAAAGAAGTAGTAAAATACTTAGATGTTTTAGTAGATGGACAATATGTAGATGAATTACACAATCCAACATTAGATTGGAGAGGCTCAGAAAATCAAAGAGTGATTGATGTACAAAAGAGTTTAAAAAATGGAGAAGTGGCAGTTTGGAAAGAAGTTTCCTAACTGGCACTTTTGCCGTATATAATATAATAATATAAGGGAGAAAAAAGATGAAGGATATTAAAATATTTGCATGTCCGACAGCGGAAGAATTTACAAAGGAAATATGTGACACATTGAGTTTAAAAATGGGAAGAGTAGAATGTTATAAATTTGCTAATGACAATAACTTTGTACAATTCAAAGAAACTGTTAGAGAACAAGATATTTATTTGATACAAACAACAGAACCACCAGTTAATGAAAGAATTATGGAGTTACTTATTATGATAGATGCAGCTAAAAGAGCATCAGCACATAGAATAAATGTAGTACTTCCTTATTTTATATACTCAAGATCAGACAAAAAAGATCAACCAAGGGTTCCAGTAACAGCTAGACTATTTGCAGAACTTTTGGAAGCTGCAGGAGCTAGTAGAGTAATCACATGTGACCTACACAATCCTGCAATTCAAGCATATTTTAATATTCCATGTGATAAAATAACAGGGCAACACTTATTACAAAAATATTTTGATGGAAAAGATATAGAAAACAAAGTAGTAGTTGCAACAGATGCAGGAAGCTCTAAAAAAGCATATAAATATTCTACATATTTTAAATGTCCTATGGCATTAATTGACAAAAGAAGAGCAGGAAATGACGACAAAGCAGTAGCTACAAACATTATAGGAGATGTAAAAGGAAAAACAGCATTAATATTTGATGATGAAGTAAGCACTGCGGGAACAATGGTTGAAGCAGCAAAAATATTAAAAGATCATGGAGCCAAAGAAATATATGCAGCATGCACACATGGAATTTTATGCGGACCTGCAATAGAAAGAATTCAAAACTCACCAATAAAAGAATTGGTAACAACCAATACAGTACCATTAACAAAAGAAAAACAAATAGATAAAATCAAAATTTTATCTATTGCACCATTATTCGCAGAAGCAATTAAAAGAGTGAATGAAGCTCAGCCTCTAGGCGACTTATTCGATTTTGATAAGTAATTTCTAGAAAATTATACATAAATATTGACAAATTTACCCAATACAGTTATAATAATTAACGTAAAAAAATAATTTTCAGTTAAAATCCCGCACATAAGAGTGTAGCTACCGAAGGGAGGGGAACAAAATGTCAGAGGTTAAAGTTAATAATGGAAATATAGAAGATGCCTTAAAAAGGTTTAAAAGACAATGCGCTAGAAATGGGGTATTGCAAGAAGTAAGAAAAAGAGAACACTATGAAAAACCAAGTGTAAAAAGAAAGAAAAAATCAGAGGCAGCAAGAAAAAGAAAATTTTAAAAAAGTAAAGAGGTGGGTTGAAAGTTATTAATATTTTCAATCCATTTTTGTTTTAATTTATAAAAGGAGGAAACCATATGTTAAAGGAAAAATTGCTAGAAGATTTAAAAAATTCCATGAAAGAGAAAAATGTAATTAGAAAAAATGTTATACAAATGGTTAGAGCTGCTATATTACAAGTTGAAAAAGACAAACAAATAGAAGTTTCAGACGACCAAATAATTGAAATAATTGCAAAAGAAACTAAGAAAAGAAAAGATTCAATTGCAGATTATGAAAAAAGTGGAAGACAAGATTTACTAGATCAAATCAATGAAGAAATTGCCATATTGGAAGAATACTTACCAGAACAATTATCTGCAGAAGAAATAGAAGAAAAAGTAAAAGAAATAATTGCTGAATTAGGTGCAACATCTATGAAAGAGATGGGATTAGTAATGAAAACAGCAAAAGAAAAATTAGGAGCATCAGCAGATGGAAAAACAATAAATGAGGTCGCTAAAAAGCTATTACAATAATTTTAGAAAATATGAAGAATTATTTAAATTAGTTTGACATATAATAAAAAAAGTAGTATACTATGTTTAACTTAAGTTAATGATTATCAGGTGTAATCATTTTGTAGTATGAGTTAAGTGGATAGCGCCACTTAACTCTTTTTTTGTTTTCTAATAAAAAGCAAGAGTATGATAGCGCATACTCTTGCTAAGATTATTACTAATCTTCTTTGTGCTTTTGGTCATCTGACTTTGTTTCTTCATTTTTTAGAATTAACTCAATCAAACGCCAGATTAAATCAGGTGTAGTCATATGTAGTACCTCCTTTCCAAAGATTTCCTTTGCAAAAGGATGAGGCTATTATATCAACAACAAAAAACAATTACAATATATTTTACAAATTTTACCATATAATTTCAAATGTCAAATATTTAAAATTCCCTTGAATAATTTTCCAAAGTTAGATTATAATATACATGAATCAAAAAAGAAAAGAGGGAAAATTATGAATTATCAAAAAGAAGAAATAAAACCAGGTATAACTTTACACCAAATTTATACTGAAAAATATAAAACAAATTTAAATGCTATATTTCTAGCAACACCATTAAAAAAAGAAAATGTCACATTAGATGCATTACTTACTGCAGTTTTAAGAAGAGGTACTAAAAATATACCATCACAAGATTTAATTAGCCAAAAATTGGAAATGCTATATGGAGCTAGCTTTGACTGTGGAGTTGAGAAAACAGGTGATAATCACATAATGAAATTTTATTTAGAGACATTAAGTGAAGAATTTTTACCATCTTCAGAAGACATATTAAAAGAAGCAATGGAAATTCTAACAGATATAATTTTTAATCCTCTAATAGAAGGAGACAAATTTAAACCAGAGTATGTTGAGGGAGAAAAGAAAAACCTAAAACAAATTATAGAAGCAAAAATTGATAACAAAACCAAATATGCTTATGATAGATGTATTGAGGAAATGTTTAAAAATAAACCATATGGCTTATACAAATATGGCTATATAGAAGATCTAGAAAAAATTACACCAGAAGAATTATACACTTACTATAAAACATTAATAAACAACTGCAAAATAGATATATTCTACTCTGGAACAATAGACAAAGAGAAAGTAAAACAAACAATAGAACAAAATGAAAACATTAAAAAATTAAATGCAAGAAAACCTGAATATGTTGTTAATAATGAAACAACAGAACAAACAGAAAGCAAAGAACCTAAAATAATAAATGAAAGTATGCAAGTTACTCAAGGAAAACTTGTAATAGGATTAAATGTAAATGAAACGGCCGAAAATAGTAGATTTATAACATCTGTGTATAATGCAATATTAGGTGGTGGAGCAAATTCAAAATTGTTTCAAAATGTACGTGAAAAAGCAAGCCTAGCATATACAGCAGGATCAAATTATAACAGAACAAAAAACTGCATATTTATACGTGCAGGAATTGAAATACAAAATTATCAAAAGGCACTAGATACAATTAAACAACAATTAGAAGATATGAAAAATGGTAATTTTACAGACAAAGATATTAAAGACAGTAAAGAACTAATAGTAGCATCTATAGAGGGCATATCAGAAGAGCAAGATACTGAAATAACCTATTACTATGGACAAGAATTAGCTGATAGATTCGTAAACTTAAAAGAATACATGGAAAAAATAAGAGAAGTAACTAAAGAGCAAATTATTCAAATAGCACAAAATATAAAAATTAATACTGTTTATTTTTTGAAAGATTAAAAGAGGTGAAAAAATGAAAATTATAGAAAGCTCAAAAATTAAAGAAAAAGCATATGTTGAAAAATTAGAAAATGGCATGAAAGTAATTATAATACCAAAGCAACACACAAAAAAGAAATATATAATATGGGGTACTCATTTTGGATCAATAGATAATCATTTTATAATGCCAAAAACAGGAGAAGAAGTATATATACCAGATGGAGTTGCACATTTTTTGGAACACAAAATGTTTGAACAACCAGATGGAACTAATAGTTTAGACACTCTAATGGCACTAGGACTTGACGCAAATGCATATACAACAAATGACCACACAGCATATTTATTTGAGTGTACAAACCATTTTGAAGAAGGATTAAATGAACTTATGGACTATGTACAACATCCATATTTTACAGACGAAAATGTTGAAAAAGAAAAAGGTATAATAGGTCAAGAAATAAAAATGTATGATGACGATCCTGGCTGGCAATTATATATGAATGCTTTAGATTGCATGTATAAAGAAAATCCAATAAAAATAGATATTGCAGGGACAGTAGAATCTATTAGCAAAATAGATCCAGATGTATTATATAAATGCTATAACACATTTTATCACCCATCAAATATGACCATGGTAGTATGTGGAGACTTTGAACCAGAAAAATTGTTAGAAGAAATAAAAAAACGTCTGTTACCAAAAGAAGGACAATCAGATATAAAAAGAATATATACTGCAAAAGAAGATAAAATAAATATGCCAGAAAAAATAACAAAAATGGAAGTAAGTACACCAATATTTATGATAGGCTATAAAGATATCGAAAATAATCAAAAAGAAGCAATTAAAAAGCACATTGCAATTGAAATATTATTAAATATAGTTATAGGAAAAAGCTCAAAATTATATAAAGAACTATATGAAGAAGGTTTATTACTGACACAACCGGATTTTGACTATGAGTTTAGCTCACAATATGCACATACATTAATATCAGGAGCATCAAAAGAACCTAAAAAAGTTGCAGAAAAAATAACTAAAAGAATAGAAGAACTAAAACAACAAGGACTAAATGATGAGGAATTTGAAAGAGCTAGAAGAAAATTATATGGTGATTATGTTATAGAATATAATAATGTAGCTAATATTGCTAGAATGTTTTTAGCAGATACAATGAAAAATGTGCAAAGCTTTGATTATATAGAAGAATTTGAAACAGTAACAAAAGAATATGCACAAGAAATTTTAAAAGACATGTTTAAAAATGAAAATATGGTTTTATCTATAATTGAACCAAACTAAAAAATAACAGAAGTATAATTTGGACAAATACAATTATACTTCTGTCGTTTTTTGTGGAAAAATATCGAATGAAAACGAATTATAAAACAACATAAAAAGTAATAAAAAACAATGTAGAAAAATGTCGAACGAAAAATGGCAAAACACTACAAAATAAGCCAAAATATAGTTGACTAACTTGTAAAATTATGGTATTTTAAATATATACTAAAGAAAAATTATGAAAAAGGAGAGTGATTTTTATGTTAAATGATGAAATTTGTAAATTAAGGGAAGAATTAAATTGCAGTATTATTAATGGGGAAGATTATTCAATCATCTATCAAATAAGTGTGCAACTAGATGAACTAATAGCAACATATTACAACATGGAAACAAAGTCACCAAAAAGGAAAACAAGGAGATTGGAATTAGCAGAAAGCTAGAATTTAATTATATATTACAAATGTAGAAGGTACCAAATAAAAAAAGGTGCCTTCTATATTTGTTTGAAAAAAATATTACAAACCCTTTACATTTATATTACATTTATATTAAAATAAAGAAAAGTTGAAAAATATATGCTATATTAATACTTGAAAAAACAAAAAAAATAAGTTATAATATAGAAAATACCTATTCATAGGAGAATTTTGATGAAAAATAAAAAAATATTAAGTTTAATAATAATTTCATTATTAGCAATTATAATTTTAACACCAACATTTGCTATGGCAAGTGGACCTATAGATAATCCGGATGCATTTGATCCGAGCAAAACATCATTGTCTAATACAAAAGCTACAGAAAAAGTAAAAGTAATATTAAATGTAATTTCAGTAGTTGGAATAATTGTTGGAGTAATTACCTTAACAATAATAGGTGTAAAATATATGCTAGGATCTGTACAAGAAAAAGCGGAGTACAAAAAAACAATGTTTAGTTATTTAATAGGAGCTATACTTTTAGTTTCAATATGTACTATTGTACAATTTATTTATCGCATAACAAACAACACAATTGGGCAAGTTACTCCATCAAGTGGAAGCAAAATACTTGTGGGTAACTTAATATTAGAAACAAAATAATTAATTAAAATAAAAAGGAATGTTTATGGTAAAAAAGATAATTTTCATTTTAACAACAATTATAGTTTTATTCATAGGTTGTACAAATATAATTAATGTAAAGGCATGTGACGATATAATTGAGAATGCAGACAGTTTTGTGCAATCAGGAAAATCGTCAACAGATACATTGAATGGAACTGAATTACAAAAGGGGTCAGGTATATTATATAATGTATTGCTAACAATAGGTGTTGCTGCTGCAGTTATTACAGGAGCTATACTTGGCATACAATTTATGACAGGAAGTGTAGAGCAAAAAGCAAAAGTAAAAGATTCACTAATTCCGTTTGTGGTTGGATGTGTAATAATATTTGGAGCATTTGGAATTTGGAAATTAGTAATAACAATAATGAATAAAGTATGATTTTAAAATTGTTTCATTTAAAATGAAACATTTATAATAAATAAAATAAAAAAGGAGGATATACTATGAAAAAATCAATGAAAATAGTAAGTATCTTATTAATAGTAGCAATGGCTTTAATTACATTAAGTACATCAGTTTATGCAGCAGACGGAATAATAGATCAAATGAAACCAAATTATTCTGATGATAGTGGAATTGCCTCAGTAGGACAAAAAATTACAAATATTATTTCAACAGTTGGAATAGTTATAGCTGTAATTGTATTATTAATATTAGGTATTAAATATATGATTGGTAGTGCTTCTGAAAAAGCAGAATACAAGAAAACTATGATTCCATACTTAGTAGGAGCTGTATTGGTATTTGGAGCATCTGCTATAGCAAAAGTAGTAGTAAACATGGCTTCAACAATTACAGGCTAATATTACAAGAATATTACAAAAATATTACAAAAATATTAAAAGTGCATTTTATATGCACTTTTTTTTGTTTTATGGTTACATTTTTCGAGCTTATTTGCTATAATATATATTGAGTTAAAATATATAACAAAACAAAGGAGGAAACATAATGGGAACATACAATTTACCCAGAAGTGTAAAAGGCGAAAACAGAATTTTATTTATATTTTCAACTAAAGGCCTTATATGGACAGTAGGATTTGCAGCTGTTGGACTAGTATTTTACTTTATATTAAAAATGTTTAATCTTACAATGGCTGGCATTATAGTAGTAGCTGTATTTGCACTAATTGGTTTTGCAATTGGTACATTAAAAGTTCCAGAAATAGCAAAATTTGAATTTAGTAAAAAAACAGGTGGAGAAAACATTGATGATGTAATAAGAAGAGCTATAAAATTTAAAATGAAAGGCAAAAAAATATATACATATAAGGAGGGAACAAAAGATGAATAGTATAAATACAATTACATTGGTTTTAACAGTTGTTTTAGGTATAATGTTAATGTTGCTATTAGTACTTGGTATATTAGCTGCAAAATCAAAAAGTCAAAAGAAAAGTCAAGATAAAGATGAAATGATAGGAGCAAAAGATACTAAAAAAGCTAAAACAGCCAAATCATATAGTATAGAATCTGTATTTGATTTTATGGAATTTGATAAAATCGAAGACAATATGATAATAACAAAAAATGGTGTAAAATATATAATGGTTGTAGAATGCCAAGGGGTAAATTATGACCTTATGTCACAAGTTGAAAAAAACTCAGTTGAGGAAGGTTTTATTCAATTTTTAAATACGTTAAGACATCCTGTTCAAATATATACACAAACAAGAACAATAAACCTAGAAGGTAGTATACAAACCTATCGTGCTAAGGTAGAAGAAATAGAAAATGAACTTGAAAAAGAAAAAAGAAAATATCAACAAATGCTAAATTCAGACGAATATACAGACGAAGAATTAAAAGCTGCATTTTTTGAATTAACAAAAACAACGAACTTATATGAATATGGAAAAGACATTATTTATACAACTGAAAAAATGAGCTTAAATAAAAATGTATTAAACCAAAAATATTATGTTGTTATACCATATTATTCAGATGAGCTTGGAGAAAATGATTTTGATCAAAAAGAAATTACAAGTTTAGCGTTTTCAGAATTATATACAAGAGCACAATCAGTTATTAGAACTTTAGGAGTATGCGGAGTTAACGGAAGAATACTTGATTCTAACTCTTTAGCAGATTTACTATATGTTGCATATAACCGTGATGATGCAGAAGTATATGGAATAGATAAAGCAATTCAAGCAGGTTATGATGAGCTATACTCAACAGCACCTGATGTACTTGATAAAAAAATGAAAGCATTAAATGAAAAAATTGAACAAGAGGCATTTGAAAAAGCAAATGAAAAAGTATTAGAAGCAAAATCAGATAAAGAAAAAGCTTTAGAGAAAAAAGAAGAGTCAATGGATGATTTGATTGCTCAAATGGCAAAATTAATTATTGACCAAAACAAAAATGCTGTAGGAAAAGATATTGCACAAAGTGCAATTGAAAAAATAAATCAAGATACAGCAAAAAGAAAAGGAAGACCAAGAAAGCAAGCAGTAAAACAAGAAGAGGAGGGTACAGAAGATAATGAGTAAAAAATCTAAAAAACAACAAGAAGAATTTTTACAAGGTAGAAAAAATGATTATACAAAACCAGAAGAATTTAAAATTCTAAGAAAGAAAACAATAAAAGAATTAATAGCTCCATCTGGAATTGATACAACCAACATTGATCACTTGGAAATAATATCAAATGTTACAAGATATGCAAGAAGCTTTTTTGTATCGAGCTTACCAAGAATGTGTACTTTCCCAGAACTTTTTAGAGATATGTATTTGTTTGGAGATATAAATACATCAATATACATAAACCCAATACAAGAGTCTAGATCACAAAATGAATTAAACAGAGTTATAAATGAACTAGAAACAGAAAGAATTGTAGCAGCAGATAGAGGAAATATAAACAGAGAAAGCACATTAGGGCAAAAAAGATATGAGGCAGAGCAATTAAGAGATGAAATAGCAGCAGGTTATAACAAACTTTATGAAGCTTCAATTGTTGCAACACTATTTGCATATAGCTTAGATGATTTAAATAGATACACAAAACTATTATCAACAGAGATGTCTAAATCGTTAGTAAATATAAAGAGTGCATGGGCAATGCAAGAGGATGCATTTAAATCAAATTTACCTTTGATGGATGATAAAATAAAAAGAGTACATACTTTTGACCGTAGATCTATGGGAACTGTATTTCCATTTACAACTTCAGAAGTAGGACATCCATCAGGAATACCTTTAGGAATAAATAAACAAACTGGAGTACCAATTTTATTTGACAATTTCCACAATTCACTAACAAACTATAATATGGTTATATTTGCTAAATCTGGTGCTGGTAAATCAGTAACAATGAAAACTTTAATTTCTCGTTCAGCAGTATTAATGGGAATTCAAAGTTTAGCACTAGATGCCGAGGGCGAGTATAGCATTGTGGCAGAAAGCTTAGGTGGAATAAATGTAGTTCTTTCACCAACTTCAAAAACAGTTATTAATATATTTGATATTGAAACAGAAGTTGCAAAAGATGAAATTACAGGAAGAGAAAGATTAGTGCTTAATGTTGAAAACAAAGTAGAAGACGTAACACAAGCTTTACTTACAATGGCAAGAGGTAGTACAAGAAGTCAAGAAGTAAATGAACTTACAAAACAAATCATTGCAGAATCTGTTGCAGAAGAATATGCAGCACATGGAATCAACTCAGATCCAAACAGCTTGTATGAAGCAACAAATGGCAGACTAGATGGAAACATGCTAGGAAAAGAAAGAAAGAAAATGCCAACAATTGGTTCTTGGTATAGAAGAATACAAAACAAAGCAGCAGAAAACACAAATCAAGATTATAATTTCCACTATAGTTATTTGTTAAAAGTTATGAAACAATATATAAGAGAATATGATGGACAAATGGCATATTTTGATGGACAATCTACATTTGATTTGTTAGATGGTACATTATTTATAAACCTAGATATATCACAACTAGAGGAAAGATTTGCAAGACCACTAGCACAACAAATTTTACTAGCATGGATTTGGGAAAAGTATGTTAAGAAAAACAGTGAAGATAGAAGCAAAGCTGCTAAAAAGAGAGTTTTGGTTGATGAGGCATGGATGCTTTTACCATACCCAGAAGCTGTAGACTTTTTAAATACTATGGCAAGACGTGCCAGAAAAAGAAATGTATCTTTGGCAATTATTTCACAAAGATTTCAAGACTTCTACGAAAAACCAGAAGCACAAGCAGTATTAACATCATCAGATACAAAACTATTTTTAGCACAAGATAAATCAGAAATACAATATCTAAAAGAGGTATTTAAATTAAGTGAAGGTGAATCTAACTTTTTAATTACATGTTTTAAAGGTGAAGGCTTATTAAAAGTAGGGGCAGATAGTGCAATAATTCAAATAAAACCTACTGCAAAAGAATTTGAATTTGTTGAAACAAACTTAAATAAATTAGCACAGATGAAAAGTAGAAAAAGAAGACAAGAAATCTATTAGGGGGAAGATATGAAAGTTTTTACTAAAAAAGGGATAACTCAAAAGATAATTTTAGCAGTAATATTAGTAACACTGTGCAATTTTATATTTCCGATGTATTCAAGAGCTGATATAGGAGGTATACTATTTAATCCGATTGTAGAATTAGTTACATCAGTTGGAGATTCAATATTAGCAATACTTCAAAGCTATTTATATAATGGAAAGCTTAATATAAAGGCTGGATTAGGAAGCATTTTTATGGGGGCTGGCTACTTTAAAACTGTTCAAAACGATGGGTATAAAGATTTTGAAGAAATGAGATTTTCAGATCCAAACGGAGTTGCAGTTGAAATTGATTCAGATGAATTTGATAAGATTGATGTTCTCTCAATAGCTACTCTTATAATTTCACCTACTGCAGGAGCTGTTGCAATAATTGCTGACGCTTTGATTGACAATAACTGGCTAGTACCTACTGTTCAATATTCAGTAGATAAGATATTTTCTGGAAAGATACCGGCATTTGATATAAATTTTATAAATCCGAATCAATACAATGGAGATGCGAACAAACAAGGTGCATCTATTGCTATTGCGATAACAAAAACAATAGGAAAATGGTATGTAGCATTAAGAAACTTAGCTATTGTAATATTGCTTTCAGTTTTAGTCTATTCAGGAATTAGAATTGTAATAAGTAGTTCTGCAGATGATAGAGCAAAATACAAAGAAAGAGCTATAGACTGGTTAATAGCAATGTGCTTAATATTCTTTATGCACTATATTATGGCATTTATATTACAAATGATAGATGTGTTAAATGAAACTATTGGGCAGGACATTTCTTCAATACCAGTAAAAATAAGCAATGGTATCCAATATAATACTGATTTAATGGGATTGGTAAGACTACAAGTTCAATATAAAGACTTTACACCAAAGGTAATTTATTTGATTTTATATATAGCATTACTTGTATATACATGTAAATATACATGGGTATATCTAAAAAGAACAGTAACAATGGCCTTTTTAACAATTATTGCGCCATTAGTTGCAATGACATATCCAATAGACAAAATTAGTGATGGAAAAGCACAAGCCTTTAATGCATGGCTAAAAGAATATATTTTTACTGCTTTATTGCAACCTTTTCATTTGATTATATATACTGTTTTAGTTGGGTCTGCGATAGACCTTGCTGTTAAAAATCCACTTTATGCTATAATGGTAATAGCATTTATGGGGCCTGCAGAAAAAATGTTAAGAAAATTCTTTGGATTTGATAAAGCATCAACACCAGGAATGCTTAGTCAAGCAGGTGCAATGTTTGGTGGAGCAGCGGCATGGAATGCAATAAAAAAAGGAGTTGGTGTTGTTGCTGGTAAGGCATCACAAGGTGGAAAACCATCTGGTGGAAATAATAATGTAAGAACAGCAACATCATATGAAAATAAAAATTCTCCAAGCCCATATGAAGGATTTGATAAGCCACAAGAACAGCGTCAAGTTGAAGGTGGCAGAGATGAGAGCTCGAATGAAAGAAGAAAAGTTAATGTTGAAAAAACAACTGAAGATACATATGACTCTAATACACAACATTCATTCACAAGTGGAGACGATAATAGTAGTACATCAGATAATTATCCACAAGATGATGGTAATTGGGATAACAATGATATGTATTTAAATCCAGATAAATACTGGAATGATACGCAAGATGAAAAAGATAAGCCACAAGAACTTGAAAATAAAGATAAACCACAAGAATCTGAAAATGGTGAGCAAAATTCAGAACAAATTAGAACAAAAGATGAAAATTCAACAGAGCAAGAAGAGCAACAATCAACAGAGACGGAATCTAGAAATTCAAATTTAGAAGGACAAGAAGAAAAAGCAAATAAAAATAGATTGTTAAATGCAATTCGTAGAAATATGTTCTTGACTCCAGTAGGCAGAGGGGTTAAGAAACAAATAAAAAATACAGTAGATAGTAAATTCGCTAATGGAAACTGGAAGAGAACACTAAAAAATGGTGGCGTAAAAGCTGCAAAATTAGCAGGAAGATTGGCAGTAGCTGGAACGATGGGAGCAATAGGTGTTGGAGTTGGAATAGCAGGTGATGACTTAGATGATGTGTTGAAATTTGGTGGAGCAGGAGCTGTACTTGGATATACAACTGCACCAGCAGTTGGCAAGAAAGTAACTAATAGTAAACTTGGTAAATCAATAAGTTCTGAAGTTGGAAAAGCATATTATGGTTCTGATAATGCTGCAAGTGTTGCAAAATTAGAGAATGAGTTACGTACTTCAGGTGAACTTAGAGATTGGTCTCAAGAGACATTTTTGGATGATGATGGAAATAAACGTGAAGGAAAAGAATTAAATGAGTTAGAGGATAGAGCAATAGGGCATTATGTGGATGGATTCACAGATAAAGGTGAAATAAAGAAGGTAATGAAGTTAGAGGACAAAATGAGAAAAGAATTAGCAGGCAATTTACCAAAATCAGAAAGAAATCAGGAGAAAGTAATTAATGAAATAAATGAGAAAGCAAGAATAATGTCTGAAACAGCAGGAAAAATGGCTAAAGACGTTGACCCTAAAAAACTTTCAGATCCAAAATATGTGTCTCAACAACTAGAAAGGTTTAAAAAAGGAATTAAAGGAGCAAATAAAGATCTAAGCGATGCAGAAGTTACAAATAATGCAACTCAAATGATGAATTACATAATGTCATATTATAAACAACCTTAATATAAATAATAAAAATAGGAGGCTATGATTGCAATGAAAAAAATTATTAGATACTGGAACCAGAACAGGAGGCAAATAATAATTGTAATTGCAATTATAGCTTTTGCTATTTTTGCACTAAAAGTTATAAATAGTTTACTAGATAATTCAGTGGGATATAATAACGATACAAATATATCTAAAGTTGAAGATGTAACAAAGCCAAATAAATCTGCAATAACAGGTGAAACAATTCCAGAGGAAACGGTTGAAAAAAATTCTGACTTGGTTAAAAAATTTATTAATTATTGCAATAACAAAGAAATAGAAAAGGCATATAATTTATTAACAGATGATTGCAAATCAGAATTCAATAATGATGTATATAAATTTAGAGACAATTATTTTAATAATATATTTGGTACACCTAAATCATATAGTTTAGAACTATGGGGGAATGAATCTGGGTATTATACATATAAAATAACATATTATGAAAATAATTTATTAGCAACAGGTGGACAAAGTCTAAATAATAATATAGAAGACTATATAACAATAACCAGAAAGAATGGAGAAGATAAGCTTAATATCGGATGTTTTATAAAAAAACAGGATATTAATAAAACTAAAAGTTCAGATAATATAGATATAACGATAAATAATAGAAGAGTTTATAAAAGCTATGAAAAATATATAGTTACAATAAAAAATAATGGTACAAGCAACATAACAATTAGTGATGGAAAAAATAATAGTGATATATGTATTATAGACAATAATAATACTAAATATGTTTCATATATCTCAGAGATACTTGACAACAAATTAACAATAGAGCCAGGAAGGCAAACACAATTAGAAATTAAATTTAATAAAATATATAATTCATATAAATTTATAAAACAAATGGAATTTAGTAATATAAAAAAAGAAAATAAAAAACTTAATATAAAAATAAATTACTAAAAGAGGTAATAAAATGGATGAGGAACAAAAGGAGCCAAAAGACCAAGAAATTCAGCAAAATATTCAAGACACTAAAGATATGGTAAAAGATGGAGCCAGTTTAGCAAAAAATGCATCAACAGGAAATGTTTTAGGTGCTGTAAAAGATGGAGTAAAACTTTTAGGAAACAAAAAAGTCAGAAGGACGATACTTGTAATATTATTAATACCAATAGTTGTTATAGTTGCAATTGCAGCATCTGTATTTGCAATATTTGACAAGATTGGAGATGCGATTCAAGGAGTTATAGATTCAATAATCAATTTCTTTAATCCAGAAGAAGAGTGGGATGGTACAATAGAAGTAAGTGATGAAGATGTACAGGCAATTATAGAGAGTATTAAGTCCCAGAATATAGATCTGGATGACCTGAAACTTCTGGGTGACTTAGATACTACAGGGTTAACAGAAGAAGAAATTGAAGAAAAGAAAAAGGAAGCTCAAGAAAAATATATAAAGAAATTTTTTGAAGCAGAACTTACAACATCTACATTATATGCAAATAAAACAAAAGTTGCAGGTAAAACATATGGTACAGTTTATGTGTATAGAACTTTAGATGGACAAGATACAGAAAATGCAACATTATTAACATATATGAAATATAAAGAAATGGAAGAAAAGGCATCAAAGGGAAAAATTGATAGCATAAAAAAATATTATTCAATAGATTCAGAAGGGAAACTTGCTATACCTGCATGGAAAACTACAACAATGTACAATCCAGAGACATCTACAACTTCAGGAAATGGTTCAACAGAAGTAATTTTAAAACACGTTGATTATAGAAGTGCAATATCACAATATACAACACCTACAACATTTTTTATATATTTAGCAATGGTGTCACAAAATCCAGAATTTGTATCAGCAGTTACAGAACTTGTAAAAGATAGTAAAATAGATTTGACTATAATTGATACTATAACAACAGAAACTGATTCGGTAGAAGAATCTTATACATTAAATGAAATCAAAGCTGACAGAACCAGAAATTCAAAGAATTTAACGGAATCAATTACAACCGAAACAACTACACATACACCTTCACCGCAAATAACATATGTAAAAACATGGTTTTGTGAGCAAGAAATTAAATGTAGTTCAGAAACTGTAACTGACGCTGATGAAACAGAAGTAGTAGAAAAAGAAGATGAACCAGAACCACCTGCATCTGATACTGGAAAAGTAACTTGGAAAACAAACCAAAAAACAACTACAACCAAAAGTGTAAAAAGAACAATTTATAAAGAAACATATAGAAGTGATGTGACAGATAGAACAGGAGAAAAAGGAGATCAAGGAGTAACAACTGACTCATTTAAAAATGATAAAAAAGAAGTTAAAGATGATTTTAAACTTGATGAAAATAGTAGATTTTTAGGACTTATAGATAATAAATTTAGAATACCAAATTCAAAACGTTATGAGATAGCAGGAGTAAATAACTTAAAAAGTGGAGCAACCTGGCTATTTGGATTATTACAAAAAGACTATAAACTACAAAATCTTGAACAAGTAATGAGACTTGTTATGCAAAAATATACAGGAAAAGATTATGGAGTTAGCAATTTAGATTGGGATATATTTGAAATACCAGATTTTATAGACATAAGTGATGGAATATCAGGTGGTGATGGAAGCTCATCAGGTTCAAATTCATCTTCAAATGATTTACTTAGAAAATATATTCATAAATGGGAAAATCCAAAAGGAGCACCAACAAATGCTGATGGTACAAAATATATTATTATAGATGATGGTGCTGGAAACCCTGCAGTAGGTTATGGAGTTGACATTGAAAATAGTGGTTATAAACAAAAGTTTATAGATGCAGGATATCCAACAACAGTAGGTGGTGAAGTTGATGTTGATTTTGTTGATGCAATTGAAAATGAAATTATAAATAAAAATAAGAGAGAGATAGAATCAACTACATCGGGATTAAATTTAGCTGATTATCAAATAAATGCACTAGTTTCTAGAATGTATAACTGTGGAACATGGGGAGCAGTATCAGAAAAAAGAGGAAATCCAAGCAGAAATTTTGTGGATTCATATAATGCATATTGGAATGAAGAAACAGATAATCTTTATAAAATAAACGAAAATGCAACTTCTGGAGATTTTAATCATAGTTTATATGTGCAATTTATGTCTAGACCTGTAACAGCAAATAATGGTCAATATATGGCAGGATTAGAAAACAGAAGAAAATCAGAATGGACATTATTTCAAACAGGTTATTATGATGTATTGGGAGTCAGACATGCATCTTTTTCGGGTGATACTGTAAAGTCGGCACAATATAACTTCCCACACTACTTACAAAATGATTATCCAGGACCATACGGAACTTCTACAATACCTTCTTCAGGGTGTGGGCCAACAAGTTTAGCAATGATTTTAGCAGGAGTAAAAAACGATCCATCAATAAACCCTTGGACAGTTGTTGCAAATCTTAAAATTTATTGGCCAGATGGGAGGTATTATGTACCAGGGCAAGGCTCAAGCCATATTATATTTGGAAATGATTTTGTATACAAGTATTATGGTGTAACATCAGATCCATGCTATCCAAATGAAACACAGGCTTTAAAGGCACTAGAAGCCGGGTACCCAATAATAGGTGGAGAAGATGGGCATATATTAGCAATAGTACCAGTTACAGCAGAAGAAAGAGCACAAGGTTATAAATTTCGCATAATGGATTCAGCAAGAGGACATGATGGATTATATAAATCAGTAGCTGATGCAAATAAAAGGGTTATTGGCTATTTAAGATTTACAGCAATTATTAAACCTTAAAAAGGAGAGTTTTAATGAAGAAATGGATAATAGCTATATGTGTAATAATATTAATTTTGAGTGTAATTTTAATATGTTTATATTCAAAAAAAGAAGAGATTAATCAAGAACTTGGCCAACATTTTGAAATTGAAAAGGAGTATTCTAAAGTTATACATACTGTATCAGATAAAGACAACTATTATGCTGTAAAAAAGTGTATAACAAAATTTTACCTAAACTATTCAGACATATATAACATTGAAAACAAAGTAAAAATAATTGATGAGGAGACAAAAGAGTCTATAAAAGAAGCAAAACAAGAAGCTGTAAAAGCAACATATAGTATGTTTTCACCTAAATACTTGAAATTAAATAACATTACAGAAGAAAATTTAGCAGAAAAATTAAAGGAGCAAAAAAAGTCAACAGTTGACATAACTCAAATGTATGTTAGTGAAAAAGATAGTAGAATGGCGGTTTACTTTGTTAAAGGTTATTTAATGGATGAAAGTAGCAATTCTGAATTTTATATAATGATAGAATTGGATGCAACTAATCGTACTTTTAATGTATTTCTTGAGGATTATATCAATATTAAATATCCAAATATAAAACTTGGAGATGATATAAGCATTGAGTTTGATGATCAAATTGAGCAAAATAGTTATAACGCTTATCAACTTGATGTAATTAGTGAAAAAACATATATTTCAGATATGTTTGATAATTATAAAAACGAATTATTATTTAATACTGAATTAGCATATAGCAAATTAGATGAAGAATACAAACAAAAGAAATTTGAAAATATAGATGAATTTAAAAAATATTTAAAAACAAATACTAAAAATATTGTTGTGATGCAACCAAGTAAGTTTAATAAGGAAAAAAGGGATGACTATACTCAATATATATGCATAGATAATTCAGGAAAATATTATATTTTTAGAGAGAAAGGGGCAATGAACTATACAGTGTTTTTAGACTCATATACAGCTGATTTGCCAGAATTTATACAAAAATATGAGAGCGCAACAGATGAAGGAAAAATAACCTTGAATTTACAAAAATGCTTTGAAGCAATAAATAACCAAGACTATGATTATGTATATAAAAAATTAGATCCAACATTTAAGGCTAACAACTTTAGTAGTAAAGAAATTTTTAACAAATATATGAAAGCAAATTTCTTTACAAGTAATAAAGCAAGAGCAAATAATGGTAAAAAGCAGGGAGATATATACACATATGATGTAACAATTTCAGATAAAACAGGGAAAGATAGTAAAACATTTAAAAAGACATTTGTAATGCAACTAAAAGAAGGAACAGATTTTGTAATGTCATTTGGAATTTAAAAGCAATCAAAAACGTGGGCATTGGTCCACGCTTTTTGAATTAAAAACTAGCAATTATTTTATGGCTATGATATAATAAAAGTGTAAGTAAATTTTTATATAAAGACAATAAAAGATTTGTAATATTAAACAAATGAATGAAAAAATTAATATAAAAATAAATTACTAAAAGAGGTGATAAAATGGATGAAGAACAAAAAGAACCAAAAGGCCAAGAAATTCAACAAAATATTCAAGACACTAAAGATATGGTAAAAGATGGAGCCAGTTTAGCAAAAAATGCATCAACAGGAAATGTTTT
>CAKPKQ010000014.1 GCA_934167305.1 uncultured Clostridia bacterium
TGTTTTGCATTATTTTACTAATTTTTTCTTTCATAGTTTTTGACCTCTCCTCTTACGTACTTCTTTGGTTTTAGTTTTGTATACCTTTATTTTACTTATATTTATATATATTGTAAATGGCAAATGTTGGAGTACAAAGGGTTTTAAGGTTTTTAGCATTTACGGAAACTCAGTTTTCAGCTCGTTTTTTACATTTTGTTATCATTTTTTGTCAAAAAATGGCTGTTTTTCCATGTAATGTAAGGGAAGCACAGGTTTGAGCATGCCATTGGGGACGGAGAATATTGGCATGTTTTTTGCTCATTCATGGAGCACACTGTGCTCCGCTACGAATTCTTTATGGTGTTCTTATTTATGAAGTATGCTGTGCTCCGTTACGAACCTTTTGTGATGTGTCTTGTTTGTGGAGCACGCTGTGCTCCGCTACGGGTTTTATGAGGATAAGTTTACTGTCATTCCTAAAATTAATATTCCTATATTATCATTATATATTTCATCAAATTGTGATATTAGAAGTGGGTTTTCGCCTATTCCCGCT
Source organism: uncultured Clostridia bacterium (assembly GCA_934167305.1). Taxonomy (GTDB): domain Bacteria; phylum Bacillota; class Clostridia; order TANB77; family CAG-508; genus CAG-273. Next base: position 539 of record CAKPKQ010000014.1, read on the forward strand.
TCTATTGTATAACCTGGTCTTTTATAATTTTGTATAAACCAATCTTTATACCCTGCAAAACTTGAATTATATGGCACATCTGTTAAATTATAACCACTAACTTTTTCAAATATTTTTCCTATTTCATAACCATTTTGTGGATTAATGTTTTGATAATCCCAATAAATTTCCTTTCCTTGTGTATGATATGATATTGTTAATTCAAAATTATTTTCTAATGTGAATTTATATATTGCTAATGCTTCACTTTGTGTTAAAGGTCCTTCTCCTACAAAGTTTTGAGGTGCAGGTTTTATATACCCTTGTTCAAATTTTATTCTTCTAGCTTCTTGCCAACCTGCAGGAAATTGTAAATTTAAATCCACACCATTTGCATTTGCTTTCCATCCATTTGGAAATGGTATGCTTGGAAATTCTCCAGAAATTTTTAAATATTCTTTATATATGTCACTATTTTTTTCAACCTGCCCTGTGACTATATCTATTCCATCAGGGTTCATCATTGGCAAAATGTATAAAGAAACATTCTTAAATAAATCTCGTGCATTTTGACCAAATATTCTGCTATTTAAAACATAAGCTTGGCAAAGGTTTTCTACAAATTTCATAAGCATAATACAACATATGTATTCATTTGCATGTATTCCTGCATTATACATTATTTTTCTTCTGCCTTTTCCTATTTTTATGTATGGAAGTTGTTTTCCAAGCGTGCTAAAGCCTATGTTCCCTATTTCTAAAAATCTGTATTTATTTTTTAGTTCTTGTATGTTTTTCATCATTAGTGAATAATAGTATTTTTGATTTGTTGGAACAATACTCATAAAAAATCACCTGCTATAATTTATTCAAATTAAGCAGGTAATGTGATTTTATTGTTTTAACTTACTATAACCATTAGTATAGTCTATTTCTATATTTGGCTGTATATTATAAATATATACATTAAAGCATATTTCGTTATTTTCCACAGATTGTGCTTCCATTTGTACTCCACTTGCGACTAAATTGTTTCCTTCAAATATTGGAGTTACCCTATATAGCACATGATTATTTTCATTTTCCTTTAAATAGTTTAATACCTTTGTTTCAAATGGTAACATTCCACTTGTATTAAAATAGTTTGTTCCTGTTATAAGGTTTTGTTTATTTGCATTTTCTGCTGATAAACTGTAAGCTATTAAGTGACAGCGGTTATATAAACTTTTTCCGTTATATTCTACACTTTGCCAGCCAGATGGATATATATGACTAATTGATGTTCTTTTTTCCCCTTCTTTTGGCATTGTTTCTTTTCCTAAATTTGCATATGCAACTCCACATCTTCCTAATTTATCTAATTCACTGTATTTTTCAAAGCATTTATTTGTTAATTCACTTTGTTCAAAATTCGGAATATTATTATTTATTGTTACATATATTTCTCCATTGTATTCTGGAATTTCGCCTAAATTGTATGATACTGCCTTAGCTGTATTATCTAATACATTTTCATTTATTTCAATATTTCCAAAATAAATTCCTGTAATTATTGCGATTAAAAATATTATACTTGTAATTAATTTTTTTGTTTTTCTTTTGCTCATTATTTCACCTATTTTATATATTTTCCATTTACTCTTTTTACTATATCTCCAACATTAAAGTCTGGATATAATTCTTTATATGTGTATATTGATCCGCTTCCATTTTCATGTGTTAAATAAATTTTGTCATCAGTTATTTTTTGCACAATAAAGTTAGTATTTTCATTATCTCTTAATACTCCATATAAGTCATCTAATTTATACCATGCTTCATCATTTTTTACATCTATTTCTCCATTATATAGCTCACATTTATCACCACATAGTTTTACCTTTTGCCCTGAGTACAGATTATAAAAATCAAGTTTTTCCATTTTATATACATTTGCATAAATGCCCTGATTATGCAATTTTTCTAGTTCATTTTCAGTTGTATATATGTATATATCTTCTTCTTTTCCGTTTTCTGGGTTTAACAATGTTATTTTTTCATTGTCTAAACCATATACTACCCCTATATTCATATTATTCCCCTTGTCTAAAGCTTTTGCTAATTCATTAATGAAACTTGATACAAAATTTTTAGTTTCATTACTTAAAAGATTAAAAATTTCTAAATTCATAAATTTCCTTTCTAGAATTAAATGTTTTTTGAATAAAATTTTCTTTAATATATCACATATTGTGTACTATTTTCAATATTTTTTTGTATTTTGACATAGTATACATAATGTGGTATAATTGTTTACAGTGCAAGGTTTTGCATTAATTTTTAAACGGAGGATAATGTTTTGGTACAAATCGAAGATGTTCTTGATGATCTCATGGTACAAATCGTTACAGGCTACGGATTTGAAGATTTGCAAATTATTCAAGATGCAATTGACAAACGTGGTGCCATCCCTCTAGATTATTTTACTGATGAAGATATTCTAGGTTATGGTTGGCGGAGCAAAGCAGAACTTCGCGAAATAAAGCAAAAGATCGTTGACAAGATTGTTAGCATTATTAATGCGCAAAATCGCTTACCCTATAAGGAAAAAATGTCGATTACGTATTATGCACGCTATTTGCATGCACTTACCATTCTTAAAGTCGACAAAGACCAAACATTGCATAAGACTTGCAATGACCACATCAGAAATGCTATGTTGGACTTATGGCAGTTTGATGATGAGTATGATGGATGGGACCTTATTAATTACATTAGCATGCATCTTACAGAGGCAGTTAATGGTATTATGGGGAAGCCAGTTGTACAAACCAATTATCCAGAAGATTAACTGTTTAAAGAGGCTGATATTATATCAGTCTCTTTTATTGCTTATTAATTTTTTTAATGATACAATTTATTAAGAAGTGAGGTAAAAAATGTATTATACATATATGTTGAGATGTGCTGATAATTCAATTTATACTGGAATGACAAATGATTTGGATAAACGAATAAGTGAGCATTTAAGTAAGGATAAAAATAGTGCAAAATATACCAAATCACATGATGCTGTTAAACTTGAGGCTGCTTGGAAAAGTAAAGATAAATCTTTAGCTTGTAAGTTGGAATATCAAATAAAAACTCTTGCTAAAATGCAAAAAGAAGCTTTAATAAATGGTGAAAAGTTATCTAGTTTCTTGAGTGGAAAGGTTGATTGTAGAAGGTATAAAAGAATAATTATTGATAAAAAATAGAGTAGTAAGAATTTGTTTAAACTCTTGCTACTCTAATACTAATATGGTCGAGGCGACAGGGATCGAACCTGCGACCTCATGGTCCCAAACCACGCGCGCTACCAACTGCGCTACGCCTCGATTTTTTTAGTACCTATATAATATAGCACACTTTTTTTATAATTGCAACATTTTTTTCAAAATTCTATTGAATATTTTTACTTTTCAATGTATAATAAGTATTGTTATGCAACTGTAGCTTAGCTGGATAGAGCGTTCGGCTACGAACCGGAAGGTCGGGGGTTCGAATCCCTCCAGTTGCACCAATCTCTCAAGTTTACTTGAGAGATTCTTTATTTTTTTTAAACATTTTTTTACTTTTATTATTGAATATATTTTTTCTTTTATTCTAAGTAAAAAAAATAGTGTCCAAATTGGGCACTATTTTTCTATATAACCTGTTATATCTGGTCTTGCAACATCACTATCTTGTACATTTCCTATTTCCTTGTAGTATTCTTGTATTATTGACTCATTTTCATATTCGCTTACCATTCTAAGCAATATTCCTGTATCAGCTTCAATAATATATTCCCATAAATATTGTTGTACCATATAACATTCTTTATCTCTAAATTTTATTTTTTCTACTTTTGAATGCATAGCTGTAATAAAAGAATTGTCTAATGTCATATCAGTATTTTGTACTACAAGCTTTCCAATTGTGGTAATATTTTCTTTAATTTTATTTTTCCCATCCTCTTTTAGCCCAAAGCTTTCTTTTGCATCTTTATAAAATATTTCTCTTTTTAAACTTCCTTTTTCATTATTTGAATAACTACTATGATATCTTATCCTTTTATCTTCCTTTGCATATTCTTCTACATATGAGATAATACCTTTTTTTATTCCAATTTGTGTAATATGGTAATTATCTGCATCTTCTTTTATTTCATATATTTTAGCTTTATTATATAAATCATTTAATATAATATATTTTCTAGTTGTATTTACAACAAATGCAAGTAGAATAACCAATAATGTTAAACCAAATAACCTAAATATTTTTAATTTATTACTATACTTTTTCATATATTTGGTTTCTTTTTTACATTGCTCTTTTGACTTTAAAACTATATCGTTTTGCATATTTTCTAGTATTTTTTTACATTCTAGACATTCTTTTAAATGTTCCCCTATAATTTTTTCACTTTCTTCACTCGTCAATTTTTCTATATAATTTGGTAATAAATCCTGAACTAATTTACACTCTTTTTCATTCATATTTCTCTACCTCCTTTAATTTCTGTTTACCTCTGTAAAAAGTTATTCTTGCCCAGTTTTCTGTTTTATTAAATATGTCACCTATTTCTTTAAAGCTTAAATCTCCTGTTATTCTTAAATATATTACGTCTTTGGTCTTTTCATCTAACCTTTGTATCCTTTTATATAATTCCAACTTATCATGATTTGAAATCACTGTATCTTCTGTTGTTTCGAAAGTTTCTATTTCAAATAGCTTGTCCTCTGACACATCTTTGATTTTTTTATTTTTCCTTATGCTATCTAACCATGTATTTTTTGCTATTTTGCATAGCCATACTGAAATTTTACAATCTTCTTTAAATGTATGTATATTTTTTACCGCTTTATAAAAGGTTTCTTGAGTTAACTCTTCAGAAATATCATTATTATGGGTTAAACAGAATAAATATTTTTTTACTGTTTCAAAATATTCTTTATATATTTCTTCCATATTCTGCATACTTTTACCCCCTTTACTTAAATGACGATTTAAAACTCATTTTGTTACAAACATATTATATTTTAAAAATCAAATTATATATATATGCCTTGAAAATTTATTATATTTTTATTATACTAAATACATAAAAAAGGAGGTATTTTAAATGGAAAATGAAGCAAAAAGTTGGTCAGTAACAGTTGGAGAAGATGTTATCAAAGTTTCTGATGAAGGGCTATTTATAAATGGCAAACTTCAAGATATATCTTACGGAGTATCTACATGTGAAAGGTATACAGGAAAATTACCAAATGGCAAGGAAGTTAAGGCTGTAATAGGAGCTATAGGATTAGGCTTTAAAATTCATTGTTCTATATTTGTTGACTGTGAATGTGTATTGCAGGATTAACTTATAAATCAAAAATGGGTAGTACAATCGTACTATCCATTTTTATAGTTTAATCTCAATAATCTCTTCAATTGGCACTTCTTCCCCATTTTCTAGTATAATTTTTCTATCATATTCGTCTATTTTTACTGCATTTTCTGTTACTTCAATATATTTTCCACCATCTTTTTTAACATCTGGTATAAAATACGTGACTGTAATTTTGGGCTTGTTATGTATTCTTTCTTTTATTAAAAGCAATTTTTTATTTAAAATTGTCTTTTGTTCTTCATTTATTTCTATTCTACTATTAGTTTCTCTTGCTGTTTCTTTTATTACATCATCATATCCAGTTAATGCTGAAAAAGGTGCAAATTGTGCAGATCTTTCTTCTATTGTCATTCTTGCATGTTTTTCAGATACATGATGTGGTAAATTTATTATATCATTATATTTATCACTTTTTTCTAACATCTTTTACTCTTTATGACCTCCTATTTGCCCATTTCTTTCAATAGTTGTTCCCTCTTTTTGCAAATTCATTCCTTTTATTATAGCATTTTTTCCATATTTGCTTTTTATATTAATCATTGCTTTTTGTATTTCCTTTTCCGCTTCTTCTTTTTCTCTTTTTTTACTAACTTCTTTATAGTCTATAAATAAATTAATTTGCTCATAATTGCTATTTTTCACCATATTTTCATTTACTACATTATTAACTGTAATGTTGATTCTTCTTACTAAAAGTTGTTTATTAATAATTTGCTCATATAGTTTTATTATATGTTCTGTAAGAACTTTACTAGATGAGGTTTGATGATCTATATTTATTGTTCCATGTGCATGTTTTGGCACTTTTCTTCCATATTTATCAGTTGTTATTTCTCCATTATATTGGCTACTAATTGCTTGATTTTTCAAGTTATCTACATCATACCCAATTTCTAATACAATTTGATTTGTAACTAGCCCTTTTTCTACTAGGTCTAATGCAAGTAATTCAGTCATTTCTTTTATAATTAATTTCGTATTTTCATAATTATATGGACAATGTAGCACTTGTCCAGAGCATATGCTGTTTGTGGCTGGTCTGTATGCTTTTATGCTTTCAATTGTTACATTTTCCCATCCCCAAGCATGATCAATTAATAGCTCTGCATTTACTCCAAATAGTTTATATAACAGTTCTTCATTTTTAACTGACATTTTAGCCACATCACCCATTGTATACATTCCATGTTCTTCTAGCCTTTTTGCATAGCCTTTACCAACTCTCCAAAAATCTGTTAAAGGTCTATGGCTCCAAAGTAATTTTCTATATGTAATTTCATCAAGTCCTGCTATTCTTACACCATTTTTATCTGGATTTACATGTTTTGCTACAATGTCCATTGCTATTTTGCAAAGATACAAGTTAGTTCCAATTCCTGCTGTGGCTGTTATGCCTGTTGTTTGATAAACATCTTGTATTACTTTTGTTACTAACTCTTTTGCTCCCATATTATATGTTTTTAAATAATGGGTAACATCTATAAATACCTCATCTATTGAATATACATATATATCATCAGATGAAAAATATTTTAAATATATGTTATAAATTTTTGAACTGTATTTCATATAATATGCCATTCTTGGTGGTGCTATTATATAGCTTAATTCTAAATTTTTATTATTCTTTAATTCAATGTCACTATATGATGATCCTGTAAATGTTCTATTTATTGCCTTCCTTTTTCTATATATATTTATTTCTTTTACTTTTTGAACAACTTCAAAAAGCCTTGCTCTACCTGGTATTCCATAGGCTTTTAGTGCTGGGCTTACAGCAAGGCAAATTGTTTTTTCTGTTCTACTACTATCAGCAACAACTAAGTTTGTAGTAATTGGATCTAGTCCTCTTTCTTTACATTCAACAGAAGCATAAAAGCTTTTTAAATCTATTGCTACATATATTTTACTTTCTTCATTATGCATAGCAATCTTCCTTTCATCACTCTGTTTTATTATATCAACTTATTTGCATTTTGTAAACGCTTGTTTGTAAGTAATTATTGTAAATTTTTAATACTTGGTGCATATATTGATTTGCCATCATAAGTAAATCTTGAACCATGGCAGGGACAGTTCCAAGTTTTTTCTAAATTATTCCATGCTAATTCACATCCTAAATGACTACAAACTGGGTTTACTTTAAATATTTTTCCATTTTCATCTTTATGTGCCATTTGGGACGGAGCATTTTGGCACATTTTTAAATTAAAAAGATGTAAAATATTATTATGTGTGCCAAAATTCTCGGTCCCCAATGGCACATTATTTTTTCGATAGTTTAACTGTAATGTTACTTTCTCTTTTATTACGTAAGACCCTAAATGTGACCTCATCTCCTGGCTTTTTAGTATAAATGTAACTTCTTAAATTACACATTTTTTCAAGTGCAATTCCATCAACTTCCAACAATATATCTTTTTCTTTTATTCCATACATTTCTGCAGATGATTTGCTATTGACTTGTGCCACATAAATTCCATCGTCAATTTCCAAGTTATTATCTAAATATGGTATTATATTTTTATCATAAGCAAATACACCCAAGTATGCTTCTTCAAACTCTCCTGATGTTACAAAACTTTTAATAATTGTTTTTACTATATTTATTGGAATTGCAAACCCTATACCTTCTGCAGATGTAATTTTTACACTATTTATTCCTATAACTTCCCCACTTTCGTTTACAAGTGGTCCTCCACTATTTCCTGGGTTTATTGTAGCATCTGTTTGTATTAAATCTTCCATATATGAAGATTTTTCGTCTTCATTTAAAATTATTGTTCTATTTGTTGCACTCACAATTCCAGATGTTACAGTTCTTTGAAATTCAAATCCAATTGGATTTCCAATTGCATATACAATTTGCCCTAATTTCACATCAGATGAATTACCTAAAGTTATATATTGCAAGTTTTTTGCATTTATTTTTACAATTGCTAAATCCAAATCTGTACTTGACCATACAACATTTCCTTGATAGCTTTTTCCTGTTGCAAGTGTTACATAACAATTACTATACTTTTCTCCTGAAACATGCTCATTTGTTAATATATATCCATTTTCAGAAACTATAATTCCTGTTCCTAATCCCAATTTTGATGTTCCATCTTTTAAAAATATTGAATTTCCTGTGCTTTTTAATTTGGAAATTCCAACTACACTTTCAGTAACTCTCTCAAGCATTTGTGTAATAGTTTCATTTTCTTTTTTAGTTTTTTCAACAGTTTGCGATATTTTACTTGCCTCATAAGGTTTAATTATTTGTGTTGGTGTTTCAATATTAAAATACAAAATGTATGTAAGTGCCATAAGTATAGTTATTAAAATAATTATAAAAGTTGTTATAAAGTATTTTTTTACCCTATCTTTTCTTTGCTTTCTTCTTATATATTCTTCCATTGTGCCCTCCTTTTGCTAAAATTATGAACACAAAAAATAATTTTAATCATAATTAAAATAAATTCCCATATTTCCCCATTTTTTTACTATATTCTCATTGATTTTTAGCATTATTTCATATATAATTTATCTAGAATTTTTGTGAAAACACTAATAAAGGGGATTTTTCATTATGGAGAAAAATTTATATAATTTAACCAACCCACAAAAGTCAATTTGGCTTATGGATCAAGTAAATCCTGGCACAAATTTAAATAACATTGGTGGACCTGTTTTAATTAATGATTCTGTCAATGTTCCATTATTGGAAAAAGCTTTAAATTTATATATAGAAAAAAATGAAGCTACTCGTTTACGTATAAAACTAGTAGACTCTTCACCTATGCAATATGTAGCAGATTATTCTTATTTTACAATTCCTGTTACAAAGCTAAAAAATGAAAAAGAATTAGAAGATTGGAATCAAAAAATAATTGATACTCCATTTAATGTTTTTGACTCTAATTTATATTCACTTAGTATTTTTGTATTACCAGATGGACGTGGTGGTTTTAATGCAACATTACATCACCTTATTACAGACGCTTGGAGTATGAGCCTTTTAATTACTGAAGTAATGAGTAATTATTCAAATCTTATTCATAATAATTCTGTAGATTATGTTTTCCCTAATTATACAGATTTTATTGACGCTGAAAATAATTATATAAATAGTGAGAAATTCCCAAAAGATAGATTATTCTGGGACGAATATTTTGAAAATTGCCCAGAATTATGCTCAATTTCATCAAACAATATTAATTCAAATATGATTGCTAAGAGAAAAAGCTATATTTTAAATTCAGATTTATTTGCAAAAATAAATGATTTTTGCAAGTTATTAAATTGCTCTGTTTACACATTTTTTATGTCTATTTATTCTATCTATTTGTCTAAACTAACCAATATATCAGAGCCTATTATAGGTACACCAGTATTAAATAGAACAAATTTCAAAGAAAAACATACAAGTGGTATGTTTATTAGCACTGTGCCTTTTAAAGCAAAAGTTGATAGTAATATTACTTTTTCTGAATTTGTAAAATCTGTAGCAATTACTCAATTAGCTATATTTAGGCATCAAAAATACCCTTATTCACATCTATTAGAAGATTTGAAAAAGAAATATAATTTTTCAGAAAATTTATATGATATTGCCCTTTCTTATCAAAATGCTAGAGACAATAAAGAAAATTGTGATATAGATTATTCTTCTGGATGGCTATTTTCAGGAAAATGTACAGACACATTACAAGTACATTTTTATGATATGGATAATACAGGTGATTTAAATATTTTTTATGATTATCAACTAGATAAATTAAGTGATGAAGAAATTAATACTTTGCACGAAAGAATAATGAATATAGTTAATCAAGTTCTTTTAAATAATGAAATTGAAATAAAAAATATTGAAATAGTAACTGAAAATGAAAAAGAATTCTTCATTAGTCAGTTTAATAACAATATTTTAGATTATTCTAAAGAAAAAAGCATTATAGAATTATTTGATGAGCAAGTTAAACTACATCCTAACGCAATTGCAGTTTCTGATGATAAAAATTCTATTTCATATATTGAGTTACAAAAGCGTATAAATAGCCTATCTTATGAATTACAAAAACAAGGAGTAAAAAAAGGTGATGTTGTTTCTACATTTTTAAAACGTTCTCCTGAGTTAATAATTTCTCTACTTGCAATTATGAAAATAGGTGGAATTTACTTACCAATTTCTACTTCTCTACCAGAAGAAAGAGTTGAATATATTTTAAATGACAGTAATTCGCGTTGTTGCATTACAGCATCTAATTGCTCTTACTTAAAAAACGTAATTTTTATAGATAAAATAAATAATCAAAATTCACAACTAACTCCTGTAACTTATTTGCCAGATGATGTTATTTACACTATTTACACTTCTGGTTCTACAGGAAATCCAAAAGGTGTTCAAGTTACAAACAAAAATTTAAATAACTTTGTTTGTTCTTTTAACAAGTATTTTGATCATAAAGTATCAACACAAGATATTTGTTTGGCTAGTACAAATATATCTTTTGATGTTAGTATTTGGGAAATTTTCTTCACATTACTAAATGGAGCTCAATTATATTTATATGATGAAGATAATATTTCAGATATTTTCCATTACTGTGATGTTATTTTAAAACATAATGTTACTATGTTATATATACCACCTAATATTTTGGAAAATGTATATTCAATTTTACATGAATCTAATAATGTTAAAATTGATAAGATTTTAGTTGGAGTTGAGCCAATAAAAAATTCTACTATTCAAAAGTTCTTCAGTTTAAATGAAAATATGCAAATAGTTAATGGGTATGGCCCTACTGAAACAACTATATGTTGTACTGCTTTTAAAGTAGCTAAAAAAGAAGCAAATGACAATTCTATTATTCCTATTGGAAAGCCTTTATATAACTTAACTGCATATGTATTAAATAAGGACCTAAACATTGTGCCTGAGGGTATTGCTGGAGAGCTATTTATTGGTGGTGATAATGTTACAAAAGGTTATTTAAATAATGAGACTTTAACTAATGAAAAATATATTCAATCTCCTTTTAAAGCTGATGAAAGATTATACAGAACTGGTGATTTAGTAAAATTCTTACCTGATGGTAACTTGTTATTTGTTGGTAGAGATGACAAACAAGTTAAAGTAAGAGGTCATCGTATTGAAATAAATGAAATTGAAAATACTATTTCAATGTACCCTAATATTCAAAAATGTATTATTAATTTAAGAAATAATAACCAAGTTATTGTTGCATTTATTGTGGCTAGCACTAATATTTCAACTAAAGATTTAAAGCAATTTTTATTAACAAAATTGCCTGCTTATAGTGTGCCAAATTTTATTATTCAATTAGATAGTTTTCCAACAACTGCAAATGGAAAAATTGATAAAAAGCAATTAAATAATATTGAAATTAATTTTTCTATGAATTATGTTGCTCCACAAAATGAGTTGCAACAACAATTAGTTGATATTTGGAGTGAAATATTACAAGTTAATAATATTGGTATTGAAGACAGCTTTTTTGAAATTGGTGGTGACTCTTTATCATCAATAAGATTGGTATCTGAAATTTATAATAAATTTGGTATAAAGTTAACTGTAAATAATATTTTTGAAAATGACACAATTGAAGACCTTGCAGTTTATATGCAAGCTCAAAATGCCTCATTAGTTGAAAATATTGAAAAAGCAAAAATATCAGATTCATACCCTTTGACTTCAGCTCAAAAAGGTATTTACTATGCTGTTAGCTTAGAAGAAAATCCTTCTATTACCTATAATACTCCTGGTGGAATTTTCTTAACAGGAAATTTAAATATTAAAAAACTTGAAGATTGTATTAATACATTAATTAAAAAACATGTAGCACTTAGAACATATTTTACTATGCAAAATAATGAACTTGTCCAAAAAATAGATGACAATATTAATTTTAGTTTAAAAATAGAAAATGGAAATATTAATGATGTTGACACTATTTTTGCTAAATTTGTTCAGCCTTTTGATTTAAGTAAGGCTCCACTTTTTAGAATAAAATTAATTGAATTTGATAAAACACATTATTTGTTGTTGGTAGATTTCCACCATATTATTTGTGATGGTACTTCTATTGGAATTTTTACAGCAGAATTAGTAAATTTATATAATGGAAATTCAATTAAAGAAAATAACTTTGATTATATTGATTATGCTATTTTTGAAAATAAACTAAAATCTTCTGAAAAATATAATCAAATGAAACAATTTTGGAAGTCAAAATTTGATGGGGAACTTCCTGTATTAAATATGCCTACAAATTTTGCAAGGCCAGCTAATCGCTCTTTTGAAGGTGATGAAGTATTATTAAATATTACAAATGCAGATGAAATATACACATTGTGTAAAAGTCTACACACCACACCATACTTTTTCTTATTATCTGTTTACTATATTCTTCTTAGTAAATATACTAGTCAAGAAGATATTATTGTAGGAACTGCTGTTGCTGGAAGAGATGATGCAAATTTTGCAAATATTTTAGGTATGTTTGTAAATACGTTGGCATTACGTGAAAAAATTGATTCTAACTTATCTTTTAATGAGTTTTTAAATATAGTAACTCAAAATGGACTTGCATGTTTAGAAAATCAAACTTATCCATTTGATGAGTTAGTAAAAGAATTAAATTTAAATAGAAATACAAACCGAGCTCCTTTATTTGATACAATGTTTGTATATCAAAATGAAGAAAGTGCTTTAATAGACTTTTCAGGTGTTGAAACAAAACTTTATACCCCATGTTCTAAAGTTTCAAAATTTGATTTTTCATTAGATCTAACGCCAAAATCTAATGTTATATCAGCTCGTTTAGAATATGCTACAAGTCTATTTACAAAAGATTTTATGACTCAATTTTTAAATCATTATATAAGTTTAATAAAATTAATTTTAAATGATATTCATGTTACTATTAAAGAAATTAGTTTATTAAATAAAGATGAAAAATTAGAAATTGAAAAAACCTATAACAGCTCTATTTTACCTTATGATGAAAATGTTAAATTAGTTGAATTATTTGAAAATGAAGCAGAAAAAAATCCAAATAATATTGCTATTCGTTTCAATGGTTCTTCCATTACATATGAAGAATTAAATAAAAAGGCAAATCAAATAGCAAACTTTTTAATTAGTAAAAATGTAAAAAGAAATCAAATTGTAGGAATTCTTCTTCCTCGTACACCAGACTTGCTATTTGCTATGTTAGGTATATTAAAATCTGGTGCTGGTTATATGTTAATTGATACAAGTTTGCCATATGATCGTATTAGTTTTATGCTAGAAAATGCTCATTCAAACTATTTAATAACTAATAAAGACTCAAAAAATATTGATGGTGTTGAAAAACTTTATTTAGATGAATTGCCTCTAGAAAATTATAGTGCACAAAATGTAAATGCCTATAGTGATAATGAAGACAGTTTTGCAGTTATTTATACATCTGGCTCTACTGGTACTCCAAAAGGTGTAGAGTTAAAACGAAAAGGTGTTATAAATATGCTAAGTAATTATAAAGCTTTTCTGTATACTGATACTTGTACAAACTTTTTAAGTATGAGTAGTGTAGCATTTGATATGTTTATTGTAGAAAACTTTGTGCCATTACTTTCTGGTAAAACTGTAATATTAACAAATGAAGAAGAACAAAAAATACCATTATATACAAACACATTAATAGAGCAAGAACATGTAAACTTTATTTTAACTACTCCTTCTAGAATGGACTTATTACTTTCTGTAGGTTCAAATTGGAATACTATAAAAGTTATACAATTAGGTGGAGAAGTTTTTCCTTCAAATTTATATGATAAAATAAAAGCTCAAACTTCTAATGCTCATATATTTAATGGTTATGGTCCTTCTGAAATTACTGCTTGTTGTACAAGTAAAGAAGTTTACAATTCTAATGATATAACTATTGGTAAGCCATTTGCTAATACACAATTGTGGATTTGTAATAAAGATTTAAACATATGCCCTATTGGTGTTGAAGGTGAAATTTGTGTTGCAGGTCTTGGAGTTGGTAAAGGTTATATTAATAACCCTGATTTAACTAATAAAAGTTTTGTACCAAATCCTTTTGGAGATGGAATTATGTACAAAACTGGTGACATTGGAAAATACAAATCTAATGGTGATATTGAGTTTATTGGCAGAAGAGATTCACAAATTAAAATACGTGGCCTTAGGGTTGAATTATCTGAAATTGAAAATCAGTTTTTGAAAATACCTGAAATAACTAATATTTGTATAATTTATAAAAAAGAAACTGTACCTTATTTAGCTGCATTTTTCACATCATCTGGTGAGATTGAAACATCAGTAATAAGAAAGCAGTTGTCTGAAACCTTACCATTATATATGGTGCCAAAATATATTATAAAATTAGACAAGCTTCCAATTACTTTAAATGGTAAAATAGATAAAAAACAATTAGAAAATTATTCTATAAGCCAAGTTGAAACTAGAACCTATGTTGCACCTAGAAATGAGACTGAAAAACTATGTTGTAACATATGGGAAAGCCTTTTAAACTGTCAAATTGGTATTGATGATGATATATTTGAAATGGGTGCTGACTCTTTACTTGCAATTAAATTCAAAACAGAATTATTAGCTTATAATATTAATATTACATATTCTGATATTTTTAAATATCATACAGTTAGAGAGCTTGTAAGCACACATGGCGAATATGATATTGAATTATTAGATAACAAAGATTTTGTTGAATGCCATAATGCATTAGAAAAAAATGTTGCATCTAATTTTGCTACATCTCTTTCTAACTTACAGTCTTCAAGTTATAACAATATTTTACTATTAGGAGCTAATGGATTTGTTGGTAGCCATATTTTATATAGTTTTATTAAAAATGATACTGGTAATGCTTATTGCATTGTTCGTGACAAAGACAGAAAAGAAGGAAAAACTAGATTTTTAGAAACATTACATTTCTACTTTGGAAATGAATTAGACCATTATTTAAATAATAGAATTTTTGTTATTAATTCTAGTATTTTAGATGAAAACTTTGGTATGAGTGAAAAAGATTATTTAGAATTGCTTAATAGCATTGATGTTATTATTAATTCAGCTGCAATTGTAAAACACTATGGTAATGAGGAAAAATTTAAAAAAATAAATGTTGGTTTAACAGAAAAGCTTATTAATATATGTACAAAGTTTAATAAAAGATTACTTCATGTTTCTTCTTTAAGTGTATCTGGAAATTTATCTTTAGATGGTAGTTATGCAGATAGAATACATGAAGTTACTGAGAATATGAATTTTTCTGAGCATAATTTATATATTGGTCAAATTCTAGATAATGAATATATTAAAAGTAAATTTTTATCTGAAAAATTGATATTAGAAAATATAAGTAAAAATGGTTTGCAAGCACAAATTTTACGTTTAGGCAACATTACTAATAGATATTCAGATGGTGCTTTTCAAATAAATTACCAAGAAAATGCATTTTTGGAACGTATGCTTACATTTATAGAGCTTGGTTATGTTCCAAATAATCTATTGGATATGTATATTGAATTCACACCAGTTGATATTTGTGGTAATGCAATAATAAAAATTTTACAAAACTATGTACCTGATTTTTCAGTATATCATTTATATAATGATAATCATGTGTATATGAATGAATTTTTGAAAATTCTTCAAGAAGAAAATATTAATATTGTTTCTGTTTCTCCTGAGGAGTTTGGTAAAAAAATTACAGACTTGTCAAAAAATGCAAAAAGTGCTAATATACTTTCTGGAATTATAAATGATTTAGGACCAGATAAACAATTAGAGTATAAATCTAATATTAATATTCTTTCAGATTTTACTAAAGCATTTTTATACCATATTAATTTTAAATGGCCTAAAATCGATGAATCATATTTGAAAAAATATATTAACTATTTAAGAAAATATTTAGCCTAAAAGTTGATAGATGTATAATTATATACATCTATCAAATGTATTTATTTAAAGGAGTATTAAACTTATGAAAAATTTAAACTATTTGGTTATTCTTATTATATCTGCAATAATTATGACTGTATTATTGTTAGTTATTAAAAAAACTCAAAAAACTAAAAAACAAATTTATTATTCTTTCATAACTTTAGTTGGTTTAATGTTAGTTTGGACAATTAGTTTAATTATGCAAATTCTGTGTCAAAATACATCTATTCCGCCTGTATATTTTGAATATACTGCTGCTTTTGGTGGATGTTTTTTATCTGTTGCATTTTTCTTTTTTGCATTAATTATGTCTAAAACAAAAATTAAATTTAAGCTTTGGTATTTGCTTTTATTTGTTATACCTATACTTTCATGTATTTGCTTATGGACAAATGATTTCCACCATTTATTTTATGCAAAATACTCTATTAATTTAAATGATACTGTAAAGGGCCCATTTATAATGGTCCATTCAGTTTATACATTTGCTTTATTAATACTTGCTATATTTATATTATTTAAATACTCATTTAAAACATCAGGTTTCTTTTCTAAGCAATCATTATTAATTGTTTTAGGAGCTCTTATTCCTTTAGTTGTTAATTTGCTTGGAATGCTTGGTATACCTATGACAGTATATTTAACGCCTATATGTTTTACACTTACAATTTTATTTTTTGCATTGGCTGTATTTAGGTTTGGATTAATGAAAGTAACCCCAATAGCATTGCAAACAATTGTGGATAAAATTTCAGATGGTTACTTAGTTTTAGATGAAAATGGTATTATTACAGATTTTAATGCTACAGTATTAAAAATGTTTAATCTTGATGGGAATTACATTAGAGGAAAAAACTTATTTGATATAGTAAATACAGGAAATTATTTTTCTGTTAACACTGAAAAATTAAAAAACTGTATTGATATTGCAAAAGATACTCCTGATACATTTCATTTTGAAAAAAAATTAGTTAATGAAGACAAATATTTTAATATAGAAATTAATAGTATTCAAAATGATAAAACTTTTCTAGGAATTTTAGTATTATTTAAAGATACAACTCAACATATGCTTGATATGCAAACAATTAAAAATAATCAAAATATGCTTATGGAAAGAGAACGTTTAGCTTCACTTGGTCAGTTAATTGGTGGTATAGCTCACAACTTAAAAACTCCTATAATGTCTATATCTGGTGCAGCTGAAGGTCTTACAGATTTAGTTAAAGAATATGAAGCATCTGTAGGAGACCCTGAGGTTACTGTACAAGATCACCATGATATTGCAAAAGACATGAAGGATTGGATAGACAAAATACGTTCTTATACAGAATATATGTCAGATGTTATTACTGCTGTTAAAGGCCAGGCTGTTACAATGTCTGAAGAACAAGCTGTATCATTTACTTTAGACGAATTAGTTAAACGTGTAAATATTTTAATGAAACATGAATTAAAAAATGCCTTAGTAGAGCTAAATGTTTGCATGAAAACAGATGAAAGAACTGTATTAAAAGGAAATATAAACAGTTTGGTACAAGTTATAAATAACATGGTTTCAAATGCTATACAATCATATGATGGTAAACCTGATAATAAAATTGATTTAATTTTATCAAAACAAAATAATAATGTTGTTATTTCTGTAAAAGATTATGGAAATGGCTTACCAGATGAAGTTCAAAAGAAATTATTTAAAGAAATGATAACAACAAAAGGTAAAAATGGTACTGGACTTGGATTATTTATGTCATACTCTACTATTCGTGCTCATTTTAATGGCAATATTACTTTTGAAACAGAAAAAGGAAAAGGAACTACATTTAATGTAATCCTACCACTTTAATATTTACTCATATGTATAAAATCTAGTGTTTTCAACTAAATGCTAGATTTTTTTTATGCAAAAGCTGTACAATTCGACAAGTTATGATATAATGATGTTGTCATCTTGAATAGATTACAATAAACGTTGAGGTGAGATTATGAGAAAAAACATGCAAAGCGCAAATGATAAAGGTTATAGAATTATAGCAGTTGATGATGAGGAAGGAATTGTTGATTCTTTATCAATTTTCTTAAAGAGATCTGGCTATGATTTTACAGGTGTTACTGACCCAATGGAAGCAATTGAGAAAGTTAAAAATGAACATTTTGATTTAATGATTTTGGACTTTATTATGACACCTATTCATGGAGACCAAGTAGTTGAAGAAATACGTAAATTTAATAAAGAATTATATATTTTGTTACTAACTGGCCATAAAGATTTAGCTCCACCTTTGGAGACAATTAGAAAATTAGATATTCAAGGTTATTGTGAAAAAAGTGATAAGTTTGATCAATTACTTCTTTTAATTGAATCTGGAATCAAGTCTATTGAACAAATGAATGAGATTAAAAAAATAAATGAAGAGCTTTCTTCTACTTATGAAAAGCTAGAAAGAGCTTATTTAGATAGTATTCAAACTTTAAGATATACAGTTGAGGCAAAAGACCCTTACACTAGAGGTCATTCAGATAGAGTTTCTAAATATTCTGTTTTACTTGGAAAATATTTAGGTTTATCTGACACTGATTTAAAAACTCTAGAAGTTGGTGGTTTATTCCATGATATTGGAAAAATCGGTATTCCTGATAGTATTTTATTAAAGGAATCTAAATTAACAGATGATGAATATTCACAAATAAAAAATCACCCTGCAATTGGTGCACATATTTTATGCAATGCCGAGGTATTTCAAGATATTATACCAATTGTAAAACATCATCATGAAAGATTTGATGGAAACGGTTACCCAGGAAAGCTAAAAGGAACTGATATTCCTTATTTAGCTCGTGTAGCTGCTGTTGCAGATACATTTGATGCTATGACATCAAGAAGAACTTATCGTGATCCTTTAAGTTTAGATGTTGTAAAAGCTGAAATTGAAAGATGCTCTGGAACACAATTTGACCCAGAAATTGCAAAAGTATTTTTAGATATTTTAAATAATCATTATGATGAAATAAATGAAATTCAGGAACAATTTAGATAAGGTGATATTTTATGTTTAAGGTTTTAGTTCTATCATGTAGTACAGGCGGTGGTCATAATTCTGCTGCAAGTGCTATAACAGAGGAATTAAGAAATAAAGGAGTTCAAGTTGATTTTAAAGAATATTTGGACTTAGTAAATTATAAAATAGCTAATGTAGTAAACAAATTATATATTAGTTCTACAAAAGGAAATGGTGCTGTTTTTAAAAGAGTTTATAAGCTAGGCGAATTATATGAGAAAACTAAAATTACATCTCCAGTTTATGGTGTAAATAAATTACATAGAAGAAAATTATATAATTATATTGTTGAAAATAAATATGATTATGTTGTAGTTACTCACCTATTCCCTGCCGAAGTTTTAACTGCTATTAAAAAACATCATGATATACATTTTATTGCAGTTGCAACAGATTATAAATCAATTCCATTTTGGCCAGAAACTAATCCAGACTATTTTATAATTCCACATAAAGATTTAATTGAAGATTTCACTAAAAAAGGTATCAGCCACGAAAAGCTAATACCTTTTGGTATTCCTGTGTCAACTAATTTTAGTAAAGATTTAGATAAATCTAAAATATTTGCTGAATTAAATTTAGATGAAAATAAAAAATATATATTAGTTATGACAGGAAGTATGGGATTTGGAAATGTTACAGGTATAATAGATGTTTTGCAAAATGAAATTTCTGAAACAATTTTGGTTGCCTGTGGTAATAACAAAAAAGTTTATGAAGATATTTCAAATAATTATGACTCAAATAAAATAATTCCTATAGGTTTTACTCCACAAATTTATAAGTATATGTGTATAAGTGAGCTTTTATTAACTAAGCCTGGTGGGCTTACAACAACGGAAGCTGCCACAATAAATATTCCTATTATTCATACTATGCCAATACCTGGTTGTGAAACATATAATTCAGAATTTTTTGAGAGCCATGGAATGTCTATTAGCTGTAAGAATACTGCTGATATAAAAAATGCAGTAATATCTCTTTTAAATGATAAAAATAAGATGGAAAATATAATAAAAGCGCAAAAACAAAATATAGATAAAAATGCATGTAGCAAAATTTGTGAATTTATAATAGATGAAATAAGGAAATATAGTAAATGAAAGAGAATTTACAATCAAATGTAAATAATGAAAATGAAGATATAATAAAAATGTGGGAACCACTTAAATTTGATATTGGCTTAAATTATAAATATGTAAAAAATAATATATTTTTTAAGTTAATATCAAATTTATTTTACTACATCATAGTTGCACCAATTATTTTTTTAATTTCTAAAATTGTCTTTGGACTAAAAATTGAAGGAAAAGAAAATTTAAAAAATATTAAAACTGGTGCTATTTCAGTTTCAAACCATGTGCAATATATAGATTGTGCAATGCTTGGCCTTGCATGGTTTCCTAAAAGAATATATTACACTGCTAAAACAGATGGCTTTAAAATGCCTGTTGTTAGGCATTTAGTACGTTTGTTATATGCTATTCCTATACCAGAAAAAATTTCTTGCAAAGAAAATTTTTATAAAGCAATTGATGATTTATTAGCTAAAAATAAAATAGTACATTTTTACCCTGAAGCTTCTTTGTGGCCATATTACAATAAATTACGTAATTTTAAAAATGGTGCATTTAAAATTGCTTCAAAAAATAATGTACCAATTATTCCATTTGTGTTTAGTTTTAGAAAGCCAACTGGTATTTTAAAGCTTTTTAAATCTAAACCTTGCTTAACTTTAAGTATTCTAACACCTGTTTATCCAAACCAAAACTTAGCATTTAATGAAAGGTATTTAGATTTAAAAGAAAATGTATATAAAAAAATGAGCGAAAAAATATAAAATATATTCTTTCACTCTTTTTTTATGCATCTTTCATTGAAAGCTGAACTTTTTGTCTTTCTTGGTCAATTCCAATAACTTTAACTTTAACAATATCACCAACTGAAACTACATCAGATGGATTTTTTACAAAGCTATTACTTAATTGTGAAATATGTACTAAACCATCATGTTTTACACCTATATCCACAAAAGCACCAAAGTCTGTAACGTTTCTAACAGTTCCTGTTAAAACCATTCCATCTCTTAAATCTTCAAATTTAAGTACATCAGCTCTTAATATTTGCTTAGGCATTTCATCTCTCGGGTCTCTACCTGGTTTTGACATTTCTTCAATAATGTCTGCTAAGGTCATTTCACCAGCATCAAGTTCTTTAGCTGTTTCTTTTACATTTACTTCTAATAATTTAGCTTTTATTTCTGATTGTTTTTCTTTATTTAATAAATCCTCTTTTTTGTATCCTAATTTATTAAGTAAATTTTCTGCAACAGAATAGCTTTCTGGGTGAACTCCTGTAATTTCTAAAGCATTTTTTCCACCAGGAATTCTAATAAATCCTGCACATTGCTCAAATGCTGCTTTTCCTAATTTAGGAACTTTTAGCAATTCTTTTCTTTCAGCTAATTTACCATTTTCATCACGATATTTTACTATGTTATTTGCAATAGTTTTATTTATTCCTGCTACATAAGAAAGTAATGATGGTGTAGCCGTATTAACATCAACTCCAACTTCATTTACTGCGTCTTCAACAACACCTGTTAAACTTTCTGTTAATTTCTTTTGGTCAACATCATGTTGGTATTGCCCTACTCCTATAGCTTTAGGATCTATTTTTACAAGTTCTGCAAGTGGGTCTTGCAATCTTCTTGCAATTGATATTGCACCTCTTAAAGATACGTTTATATCTGGATATTCCTCTGTTGCAAGTTTTGAAGCAGAATATACAGATGCTCCAGCTTCACTTACAATTGCATAATGAAGTGGTCTTTCAATTTCTTTAATCATATCTGCAACAAAGCTTTCAGATTCTCTTGAAGCTGTACCATTTCCTATTGCAATAATATCAACTTTGTATTTTTCTATTAACGCTTTTAACTCTTTTTTTGCACCTTCTACATCATTTTGTGGTTCTGTTGGGTATACAGTTGTAGTTGCAAGTAATTTTCCTGTTTCATCAATTACTGCAATTTTACAACCTGTACGATATGCTGGGTCAAACCCCATTACTGTTAAACCTTTTAAAGGTGCTGCTAAAAGTAAAGGTTTTGCATTTTTTCCAAATACTTTAATAGCTTGGGTCTCTGCTTTTTCTGTTAAGTCAGAACGAATTTCTCTTTCAATAGATGGTTCAATTAATCTGCTCCAACTATCTTCAATTGTTTCTTCTAATATTGTAGTAAATTGAGTTTTTTGTTTAATAATGTCTCTATTTATTAAATCTAAAATTTTATCTTCTGGCTTTTCAATTTTTACTTTTAGAAATTCTTCAGTTTCTCCACGATTAATAGCTAAAATTCTATGGCTAGGTAAGTGATTTACCTTTTCGCTAAATTCATAATACATATTATATGCTGTTTTTTCTTCTGGCTTTGTAGCTTTAGTTATTATAACGCCTTCTCTGTAGCAAATACGTTTAATTTGCTTACGGTATTCAGGGTTATCTGATATAATTTCTGCAATAATATCTTTTGCACCTTGAATTGCATCTTCTACACTTGCTACAACCTTTTCTTTATTATTTTTATCTTCTTCTGAGAATTTATCAATATTTACATATTGTTTTGCAATTTCTTCAATTGGTGTTTTTTCTGTTTGAGCTAATATAATTTCAGCTAATGGCTCTAGGCCTTTTGCCTTAGCAACTGTAGCCCTTGTCTTTTTCTTTTGTTTATATGGTCTATATATATCTTCAACTTCTGCTAATGTTTTAGCATTTTCTAAGTTTGCAACTATTTCGTCTGTAAGTTTTCCTTGATTTTCAATTGATGTTTTTACTTCTTCTTTTCTTGCTTCTAAGTTACGAAGGTATGTAAGTCTTTCACCTAAATCTCTTAATGTTTCATCTGAAAGCCCACCTGTTACTTCTTTTCTATAACGTGCAATAAAAGGTATTGTATTTCCTTCATTTATTAACTCTATTGTTCTTACAACTTGTACTAATTTTATATTTAATTCTTCTGCAATTATATTTGCAATTCTTTCTTGTGTGTCCATTTATTCTATCCTTTCATTTTTTATGTATTATATCAAACTTTATAAAAATTGATAAGCCTTTTATTTAAAATACTAAATTTTACTCTCTCAAAATTCGACATTATTAGATTGACTTTTTATCTCTATTAATATATATTTATAATATATTAAGAAAGGGGGAATTTTCTATGAAGAAATCAGCTGATTACAGAGCTATTGCAAGACAAAAGTTAGCTGGAAATTGGGGTAAAGCAGCACTTATATCTTTAGGTTATTTTGTAGTATTTTTTATTTTAGGATTTATTGAGGGCTTAATGCCTGAAAATATAAAATCTATTTTTTCACTTGCTACAACCGTTATTGAAGTACCTTTAGCATTTGGATTAATTATATCTTTTTATAAGTTATTTAATTCCGAAAATGTAAAACCTTTTGACTTTTTAAAAGCTGGTTTTTCAAACTTTAAAAGATCATGGTTAATTAGCTTAACTATCACCTTAAAGATGATAATCCCAATTATTATGATAATTGTAAGTATAGTATTAATTGGCGCTGGCATGGCTACTACTAGTTTTTCTGCTATTTCTGGAAGTTCAACTACTGGCGGTGTTTTTTTAAGTATAATTGGTATAATTTTATATTTAGTTGGCATAATTTGGGCTATAACTAAGTCATATTATTATCAATTAGCTTATATTGTTGCAATTGATAATGAAGGTCTTTCTAATAAAGAAGTAGTTGAAAAATGTAAGGAAATTATGGAAGGCAAACGTTCAAAATTATTCTGTTTACAATTTTCATTTATTGGATGGATTATATTAGCAGGTCTAACTCTTGGAATTGGAATGTTATGGTTAACACCATATATTCAATATTCTTCAATTGCTTTCTATGAGGATGCAATTGGCAAAAATGAAGAACCTAGCGTAACTGAATAAAAAAGACTATTGAGCAAAATATTCTTTTATACTTTGTCAACAGTCTGAAAAAAAATCGCATTTAAAATGCGATTTTTTTATTCAACTCCTAAGTATTCATTATATGTAACTTCTCTATCTATTACTGTATCTGCCTTTATATCAATAATTCTATTTGCAACTGTTTGCATTAATTGATGGTCATGTGATGTAAATAACATATTTCCTTTAAACTTTTTCATCCCTTCATTTAATGCTGTAATAGATTCCATATCTAAATGGTTTGTTGGTTCATCAAAAATTAAAAAGTTAGCTCCTGATAACATCATTTTTGAAAGAACACATCTTACTTTTTCTCCACCTGAAAGTACATTTACCTTTTTAAGCGCTTCTTCACCAGAAAATAGCATTCTTCCTAAAAAGCTTCTTACATATGTTTCATCAGGATCTTTTGAATATTGCCTTAACCAATCTGTAATTGATAAATCTGATTCAAATAAATAGTTATTATCTTTTGGAAAATAGCTTGATGTAATTGTTGTACCCCACACTACTTCTCCTTCATCTGGTTCAAGCTCTCCTGCAATAATTTGAAATAATACAGTTTTTGCATTTTCATTATCTGCTAAAAATGCTATTTTATCATCTTGTTTTACAGTAAATGAAATATTATTTAATATTTTTTCTCCATTTATTGTTTTAGATATATTTTTTACATGTAAAATTTCTTTTCCTGGTTCTCTATCTGGTTTGAAATCAACATATGGATATCTTCTGTTAGATGGTTTAATTTCATCTAATTCTATTTTTTCTAATGATTTTTTACGAGATGTTGCTTGTTTTGATTTTGAAGCATTTGCGCTAAATCTTGCAATAAAGTCTTGTAATTCTTTAATTTTTTCTTCTTTCTTTTTGTTTGCTTCTTTCATTTGCTTTAATGCAAGTTGGCTAGATTCATACCAGAAATCATAGTTTCCTGGGTATACTTTAATTTTGCCAAAGTCAACATCTGCAATATGTGTACAAACTTTATTTAAAAAGTATCTATCATGCGATACAACAATGACTGTATTTTCAAAGTTAATTAAAAATTCTTCAAGCCAGCTAATACTTTTTAAGTCTAAATCGTTTGTAGGCTCATCAAGTAATAATATATCTGGGTTTCCAAATAAAGCTTGTGCTAACAATACTTTTACTTTATCTTTTGCTTCTAGGTTGCTCATAAGCTCATAATGTTTTTCTGGTGCTATGCCTAAATCATTTAATAATACTGCTGCATCTGATTCAGCATTCCAACCATCTAATTCTGCAAAACGTTCTTCTAATTTTGCTGCTTTCATTCCATCTTCTTCAGAAAAATCTGGTTTTGAATATATAGCATCTTTTTCTTTCATTATTTTATATAGTTCATCATTTCCCATAATTACTGTGTCCATAACAGTATATTCTTCAAAAGCAAAGTGGTCTTGTTTTAAAACAGAAAGTCTTTCTGTTTTTTCTTTTGTTACTTCACCTTTACTTGGTTCAAGTTCACCTGATAGAACTTTTAAGAATGTTGATTTTCCTGCACCATTTGCACCAATTATTCCATAACAACATCCTTTATTAAATTTTATATTTACATCTTCAAATAATGTTCTTTTTCCAAATCTAATTGTTACTCCTGTAGCCGTAAGCATTTGTTTTCCTCCTTACTATTACATACTTTGTATATTATACCATATTTTTCTAGTTTGTAAAGAAAAAAAGCCTGAATTGCTTTTGCAATCCAGGCTTAATTAAGTTTTATCTATCAAATAATAATTTTATTGCCCATAATCCAGAAATTCCTACTAGAATATAAATTATTCTACTTATAACTGACATAGCACCAAATATTGCATCTACTAAATTGAAATTAAATATTCCAACTAATCCCCAGTTAATAGCACCAATAATAACTAATATCAATGCTATTGTATCTATTACCTTCATGCTAATATCCTCCTTTAAAAATAATTTTAAAAGTTTTCACTATTAAGTATACTCATTTTTATAAATTTTATACTTTTAATGTCCAGTTATTTTTTCCATTAAAGGAGATTTTTAACAATTTATTTTAACATATCTCTTTTGTTAAGCCATAATGTTGCAATTACCGAAATTATTATTGAAAAGCCTATTAATATTACAAAACCATATGGATTATTTTGCATTGGTACAGGAACATTCATCCCCCAAAAACTTGCTATCATTGTTGGTATTGATAAAATAATTGTTATTGATGTTAAGAATTTCATTACTCTGTTTAAATTGTTTGAAATTATTGAAGCATATGCATCCATTGTTCCATTTAAAATATCACTATATATTTTTGCCATTTCAATAGCTTGTTTATTTTCAATAATTGCGTCTTCTAATATATCTTCATCTTCTTCATATAATTTTATGATTTTTCCACGCATTGTTTTTTCCATTACAACCTCATTTGATTTTAATGATGTTGTAAAATATACCAAGCTTTTTTCTAAGTTTAATAGTTTTAACAATGCTCTATTTTTCATTGAATTTTTTAAAATAGATTCTGCAATTTCTGTTTCTTTATTTATCTTTTTTAATAAATTTAAATACATTGATGAATTTTCATATAATAATTGCAATAAAAATCTGCTTTTTTTGTATGTAACAATATTTTTCATATTGTTTTTCATCATATTTTGAATAATACTATTTTCTTTTATTGATACTGTAATTAAATAATCATCTCTAACAAATATAACGCCTATTGGCATTGTTGTGTATATTAATGAGTCTCCTTCTTTTTCCCTTGTTGGAATATCAACTATAAATAAGATTGTGTTATCATCTTCTTCAATATCAATTCTGGCTTTTTCTTCATTATCTAGCGCATATCTAATAAAATCTTCACTTATTTTTAATTTTTTACACACTTCTGTTATTTCATCATCATTCGGGGCCACCATGTTAATCCAATTTCCCTTTTCATATTTAATTGTCTGTTCTGTTTTATTTGTTTCTAAATCTGTTTTGTACATTTCTAACATAGTATTTCACCCCTTCGCTTTTATTATATCATAATTGTTTTAAATGTAAATTTAAATTTAATATTTTTATAAAACAATAACATATATCCCATAACAAGCTAATCACCACAAAAATTCGTAGCGGAGCACAGCGTGCTCCATGAATAAATGTCCATATCAAACTCATTATCACCAAACGTTCGTAGCGGAGCACAGTGTGCTCCATAAACGTGCCAAAATTCTCCGTCCCCAATGGCACAAAATAATAAGGTGATTCGTTGTGAATCACCTTATTTGATGTTATTTACACCTTTTATGTTTTAATGCTAATACTACTAAGTATGCTGTTGCAGATGCTACTAATATAATTATTTCCGATATATAACTATCTCCTGTTGCTGGTAGTGCTGGTTTGTCTGGTTTTACTGTTTCTTGTTTTTTCTCATAATAGTATGTTACTATTATGTCTTCTTTGGTTATTTCTCCTTTTGCATTTTCTGTTCTTTCTACATATTCATAACCACTTATTTCTTTTTGTTTTGTTACATAACTGTCTCCTGTTTTGCCTTCTATTTCTTCACTATCCAACTCTTTATTTGTTTCTTTGTCTATATATTTTACTGTCACTTTTCCATAATTATATGTATTTATTACTGCTATTCCTTTTACACCTTGTGCAATTTCTTCACTATTTATTACTGTATCATATCTTAGTAAATCATTGCTATTTACTTCTTTTTCATCTACTGTGTATGTTATCTCATTTCCTTGTTCATCATATTTTGGTAGATCTTTAAATAGATATTCCCAATTTGTTTCTTCTGTTATTATTTCTTCTGCCATTATTATATTTCCATTTTTTACTTGTATTTTTATACTCTTTGGTCTATATCCTTTTTCATTTTCATTGTCATCCCATAATTTTATTACATATAGCATTGTTTTTTCATCTGGTATTGTAAATGTATTTGTTATTGTTGTGCCATTAATTTCTTTTGTATAGAATTTTAGGTCATCTGTATTCACAACTTTTTCATCAACTGTGTATAAAATCTCATTTCCTTGTGAATCATATTTTGGTAAGTTTGTAAATGTGTATTTCCATCCATTAACATCTGTTACAGTTTGTTCAGCTACTACTGTGCTTCCATTTTTTACTTGTAATATTATACTTTCTGGACGTTTTTTACTTATATTGTTATTATCATTCCATACTTTATTAACCATTACATTTACTTTTTCGTCAGGTATTGTGAATATGTTTGTTATTATTGTGTCATTAATTTCTTTTGTATAGAATTTTAAGTCTCCTAAGTTCACTTCTTTTTCATCTACTGTGTATGCTATTTCATTTCCTTTTTCATCATATTTTGGTAGATCGTTAAATGAGTGTTTCCATCCGTTTGCTTCTGTTACTTCTTGCTCTTCTACTAACATTTGTCCACTTTTTACTTGTAACATTATACTTTCTGGACGTTTGCCATTTACATTATTGTTATCATTCCATACTTTTTCTACTGTTACATTTATTTTCTCATCTGGTACTGTAAATGTATTTGTTATTGTTGT
>CAKPKQ010000015.1 GCA_934167305.1 uncultured Clostridia bacterium
GATATAAACAATTAAAGCAAAATACCTATAGTAATAAAAAATATATTGTAATGCCAGCAGAAAGTTTTATATCCTTAGAAGATGAAAGTACTCAACAAAATCATTGTGTAAGAAATTATGCTGAAAAGTATGCAAAAGGGAAATGTGATATATATTTTATGAGAGAAGCGAGTACACCAAATAAATCACTTGTAACAATAGAAGTAAAAGAAAGAAAAATAGTACAAAGTAGGACAAAGAATAATGGAAATCCTAACAATAATCAAATAAGATTTTTAAATAATTGGGAAAAAGAAGTGTTAAATAAAGCTGCATAACATAGAAAGAGGAGTTTTGCTACTCCTTTTTCTATAAATATTTATATTTTTCTGATTTTTAGGTCAAATTTTCAAAAAATGATAAACATAGAAAAGTACATCAACCCCTGTATTTTTCTATGTTTATTGCTATTTTTAAGAAAATTTTTTTTGGACTTGAAAATGCTAATATAATGATATTACAATAGTAGTATAAAAAAATAGGAGGTACAAGATTATGAAAAATGTTAATTATGCTGATATGGCTAATAATTTATTAGGAGATGAATTATATTATAAATTCATTACAGAAATTGCAAAAGAAGGAAAGGGAGAAAATTTAGTTGACTTTGGAAAAGAAGTTGTAGAAAAATGTTGTTTATTAATAGTTTCATTAGGAATGTCGAATGCAATAAAAATGGATAAAGTGAAAATTTGCTTAGGAAGAGAAGTTATAGAAATATCTTGTAAAGAGTTCGCAGCAAAATATGAAAAATATAGTAAAGAAATTGGAAAAAACATAGTTGAAACAATAGGATAGATTAATTAGATAAGCATATAAATGGGAAATAAGCTGATTTTACTTGATTAAATTGACATAATATGGTATAATTAAAGAGTGTCAAACGCAATATTTTGTAGGAGAAATTTAGAATGAGTAATGAAATAACTGTAAAATTAAAATGTAGTATAAAAGAATTTTGCAATATTATCGAAAGCAAAGGGTTTGAAATAGTAGATAGATTCTTACTGGATGATACTTATTTTATACCTAAAGATATAGATATTCATAAATTAACGCCAAGAGAAATATTAAAACATTCCATTTTAATAAGAGATATTACTCAATATATGTCAGATAAACACAAAGTATTTAAAATGACCTATAAGAAAAAGAATATAGCAAGTAATGGAGATATTATTAGCCAACAGAATATTGATTGTGATATTAGTAATATAAATGATGGCAAAAAATTTTTAAATGCTATAGGGTATAAAGAAATAATGAATATTAAAGAAAACAACATTGTTTATGGAAAAGAAGGATTAAATATTGCATTAAAAGATATAGAAGATGGAGAAAAACTAATTGAAATCGAAACAGTAGAAACTAATGAAGATTTGAATACAGTAGAGAAATTAAAAGAAAAGCTAAATGAATTAAAACTTCCATTGGATACTAAAGATTATTTTATAAAAAAGGCTGAAATGAAAGTTAAACAAATTTCAGAGGATGGTGTATAATATGTCAAATGTCAATTTAAACTTGTATAAGATTTTTTGTAAAGTTGTCGAATCAAAAAGTTTATCGGATGCATCTGAAAAATTAGATGTGTCTGTTCCTAATATAAGTACTCAAATATCAAACTTAGAAAATCAGTTAGGACTAAAACTATTTAATAGAGAGCCAAAAGGACTTAAAATAACAGAAGATGGAAAAGAATTATATGAAATAGTAAGTAAGTCAATCTCTAGTTTCGATTTTGCAGAAAAGATGGCTCAAGATAAGAATAATATAGAGACTGGAAGTATAACAATAGGTTGTCCATCTCATTTTACAACATATTTTTTAATGGATAAAATTGAAAAAGTAAAGAGACAGTATCCAAAAATAAATATAAAAGTAGTATGTGAAGCCGATACTAATAAAATGCTTGAATTATTACAAGAACATAAGATAGACTTTGCTATAATAGATAGTGATCTGGATAGAATTAATGTAGTTGTTGAAGAAATATTAAAAATAGAAAACATATTTGTTTCAAAAGCTCCACTAATAATTCAAGATATAAAAGAAATACAAGATTTAAATTGTATATTAAATCTTGAAAATACGAAGACAACTCAATGCTTAAAGGAAACATTAAGAGAGTATAATGTTGATATAAAAAGCGACATGATGTCTGATGCTACAGAAGTAAGAGTAGATGCAGTTAAAAGAAACATGGGAATAGCATATGTTATTAAAAAGTCAGTAAAAAGAGAATTAGAAGCTAAAGAACTGTATGAAGTAGAATTGCCAATAAAATTGCCAAGTGTAAAATTAAACTTAATATACTTAAAAGGCGAACTTTCAAAAGTGTCAAAATCATTTATTAAAAACTATTTAAGAAATAAAGAATAATAAAAATGCAAAATTATGTTAATTAAAATAAAACTATTCTTAATAAAAAAAGAATAGTTTTTTTGTGTTACTTCACATATAATGTTATTGTATAAAAATATATATGAAATGAGGATATATATATGTATAGTAAAAATAAAGTATGTTGGAAAATAACAACTAAATGTAATCAAGGATGTAAATATTGCTTTGGATTCAATAATATAGCAGATTTATCCTTTGAAGAAAATGAGAAGGTATTAAATAATCTAATTAACAATGGATTAACACATTTAACATGGACTGGTGGAGAGGCAGTATTATATCCAAGAATTAATGAATTAATGAAATTATCAAAGGAAAAAGGAATAATCAATAAACTTGTTACCAATGGTATTTTTATTGCTGAAAATGATACAGAATATGTTGAAGATATTTTAAACAACTTAGATGAAATTAATTTATCTATTGACTCTACTGATAACAATATAAATGTTTTATTAGGAAAAAAGAATAATCATTTAGAAATTATAAAAAAAGTATTAGAGAAAACTAAAAACAAAAAAATTAAAGTAGGAATAAATACTGTAATTACTAATAAAAGTATAGAGAAATTAGAAGAATTAGGAGAATTTTTAAATAATTATAAAATAGAAAAATGGAAATTTTTAAAATTTATGCCTATAAGAGAAAGAGCATTAGAAAATAAAGATTTATTTGGAGTAACTGAAGCTGAATTAGAAAGCAAAGTTAATCAACTAAGAAAGTATGAAAATATAAAAGTTGTCCAATATAAAAAACAATCTGAATTTGAAAAGAGTTTAGTAGTTCTTCCAAATGCAGATATTATCCAAACACAAAATGGAAAAGATAATTATTTAGGAAATGCATTAGAGCAAGAAGTCATCGACTTTGAAAGAATAAGTGGAAAGAATAAAATTAGGACTATAATTGCTCATAATAATGAAGAAATTAGAAATACAATAGTAGATTCAATAAAGAAATTGGGATTTGCTGATGTAGTTGCTACAGCTACAAATGGAATAGAAACATATAATAAGATTATTGACTTGAAACCTGAAATGGTATTTGCTAAATTTGAAATGGAAGATATGAATGGATTTGAGATAGTAAAGAAGTCAAAAGAAAAATTAGATAGCGATATTCCAGTATTCAATATATTTGCAGAGGAAATGCCTAAAAATGAAATTGAAAAAATTTATAATATTGCAGGTCGAAAATTTAATGCAATAATATCTGAAGAACAATATCAATTTGAAGTACCATTTATTTTGGAACAATATAAAGAGTATAAAGAAAGCAAAGAACAATAAAAATAATAAAAAATCAAGAAATATTTTAAAATCTAAAAAAATATTTCTTGATTTTTTTGTATGTGTAGATAACCAACAAAGACATCTAAAAATCTTCCAGGCGATATATTTTTTCCTTGTTCAAATTGCATTACAATAGGATGATTTTGTAATATATGCCTTTTTCTATTTAATGGTTTCAATGATGTTCTAAGTGAAGAACGAATTGCTTCTTCATCCATATCTTTATGATGATATGAGAGTATTTCAAATAAAGATTTTAAATCATGTATTAAATATGTAAAATGATAACATTCGGTAATTGCCTCTATCATAAGATCAGTACAAGGAGAGTTTATAACAAATCCTAATTCTCGTAATAGTAAGTTCATTTCATTTTCATCAAAATCATCATATTTATATTTTTCGTTCATTTGACTAATTGTATTATATAAATTTCGTAGTTTAACAGGTTTTTTAAAAAATTTATAGATTTTAGATACATTAACGAAAGTAACCTGTTCTTCAGCTGAGTTAGCAGTCAAAAGTATATTAGAATTATTTCCTTCATTATAAGTTATAGATAATCTATCAATTATTTCGGTTGAATTTATATCATTGAAGTGTGAATCTAAAATAAATATATTCGGTTTTATTTTCAAGTAAGTAGATAATGCTTGATCTCCACTATTTACAGTTTTAATTTTTAAATCACGACATTTTGATAAATACCTACAATATTTATTCGCTTCTGCAACATTTTCTTCAGCGACAAGAACTTTTATCATTTACTTTAGACACCCCCAAAAAATAATTAAATTCACCAATATTATATCACTAAAATTATGTAAACACAATACAAAAATGGAAAAATATTACAAAAAACAAATAAAGTGTCCCGTTTATCGCCGTTTTCAACACTGATTGTGGAAATCGAAATATAATGCAGCTAACTTAATCAAAGTCTGAAAAGGAGACACTACAAAAGATTTTATAGAAACAGAGGAAAATTACAAAAAGTATTTCGGACTTTGATGAGTAAAAAATATCCCCCAAAAGATTGAGAAAGCTCCTTTTAGAAATTGTTAAGTCAATTTTCTTTAAGGAGTCTTTATATGTTAGAGAATTTGGCTAATGTTAGCAGTTATAATAAATTTAATAGAATAACATATTTTCTAACAAAATTATCATGTTTGTTTTCAAAAATTAGGTATGCGTGTTTTTCATGTGTACTTAATTTTTTTTTAGATACAAATGAAAGGCACTGTCGTGATCCACCGAGTTCATTTCAAAAAAATGAAATGAATAGGAGGAAAGAGAAGTGCAATACGAAGTAGATAGTTATACTTTGGAATATGTGGAGGATGAAGATAAATATTATATATCTTTTAGAGATAGTGTAGAACAGGATTGTAGAATTGAAATTGATAAAGATATATTTGATACTTATACCAATTCTAAAAAAGCATATATAAAAATAAAAAATGAAACAAGTAGACATTTAGAACAATCAGACTTAACAGAAGAGGATATGTATAAAAGAGCATTTGAACCAGTTGAAAGTGTAGAGGAAACTGTTATAAAAAATATAGAAAAAGAAAAAGTAAATGAAGCATTGAAAGACCTGACAAGTACACAATTTAGAAGAATAGATTTACATATTGTAAATGAGATTACAATAAGAGATGTGGCTAAACTAGAAAAGGTACAAAAAAGTCAGATACAAAAAAGTCTCGAACTAGGATTAAAAAAAATAAAAAAATTTTTTGAAGAATAGGGGAGTACAAAACGGCATTTTGTGAGCAAATAAGTGAAGGGGTAAAAACTCTTTCACTTATTTCGTTTTTTGAGAGATAAATTGCACATTGAAAATTAAATAACATTCATTAAATAAATCCTTTATTAAGAGCTAGTTTTATATAGAAGCAGAACTATATAAACTTAAATATTGGATAGCAACCAATAAGGCGATAACTAATAAAGGCAAATAATAATACTCTTGTTTAGTCATAGAACGAGCGTTAAGAGCGTCCCACGCCATGAGAACAAGTCTGAGTTCAGATAGGTGAAATTCCTGGGGAGTAATGTAGCTGATTACCATTTAATGAATTACAAAACAAAAAATAGACTATTTTTAAAATCATTTTAAAGATAGTAATTGGAGGAAAAAATGTTAATAAAAACATTAATAATAGGTATAACAGTTTTTGCAATAATCGATGCTATTTTAATGTATTTAATTTTAGTTGGCGGAAATATAACAAAAACTGAGACAGAGAGAAAAATGGAAGATGAAGAACAAATGGAATATCTAAAAAAATTTAATAATAGGAAATCTAAGTGGAGGAAATAAAAGATGGAAAGAATTTATATAAATAGAGAATGTTGTGTAGCATATGTAGTTTTAGCATTGAACAGCATTTATCATAGTGCAAATAAAGAAAGAACAATAGAAGATTTACTAGAGGAAATAAAAGTAATGTTTAAGGTATATCCTGAAGAAACAAAATTGATGGATATGATGGAAAGGATTATAGCAAAAGAAGGAAAATACAAAGTAAAAGTTATTAGACAAAAGAGGAAATAACAAAGTAAGTTAAAAGGTGTTTAAATTGGAAAAATTTGGACATACTATATGCGAGGTGATTAAAGTGAATTTTATAGATAATGAACATCAAGAATTTTTTGAGAATAATTTGAAAGAATTATCAGCATATGGAAAAACGGATGTGTATTATAAGTCACTAATATATATATTAGGAATTTGTGAAAGTACAAGAGATCATTTTAAGGAAATATTTGATATAAAAAAACGGAGAAATAAATATAGATTCAATCAATGCAGCATGGCAAACAGGAACATCTGCTAAAGTAACAAGGATGGCTTTTAGTTTGTGGAATAGGTGCATGTATGATAGCGAAGAAGATTTAGAAAATGGTGAAAAATCTAGCTACTATAATACAAGTGAAATATTTTGTTGCTCGTATGCACCATACTTTTACGAAGGTATAAAGATAAGATATCCAGAATATACAAACTCAGTTAAAGGAATATCTGTATAGTTAGGAGGATTGATAAATTGAAAATAGACATAAATGAAAATGCAAAGATAGTAGCATTATGGTTTACTAATCAAGAAAATCCACAAGAAAATCTTCCATTAGATATAGAAAAAGAAATAGAAATATATAGACAGAAAAAATATAAAATTTGTATGTACCAATCAGGAAATGATGATATAAAAATAAATCTACTAAATTTGATTTTAAATAATGCCTACTAACATATAAGAATAAATCTTATATGTTTTTTTGTAGAAAAAACTAAAATAAAGTGGAAAAGAAATGAATAATATTGTATAATAAAAATGTATTCATTGAACACACTTTTAAGGAGGGAATAGAAAATGTGTGTTAGAGCACTCAGAATAGCAAGTTATTCTAGGGTAAGTTACGATGAAGACAAAGAGAGATATGAAAGTATAATAAATCAAAAGAATATTGTTAAAGATTATGCAAAAGAACATTTTACTAATTATAACATCATTGAATTTGAAGATGATAACTTTAGTGGATATAAGTTTGATAGACCTGATTTTACAAGAATGAAAAAAGAGATTTTGGATGGAAATATAGATATAGTAATAGCAAAAGACTTATCCAGAATTGGTAGACACAATGCAAAAACATTATTATTTATAGAAGAATTAGACAAGATGGGTGTAACTGTTATTGCTATAAACGATGACCTAGATACTTCAAAAGAACAAAATAATGATCTAGTAGGAATTAAAACATGGTATAACGAATTATATGTTAAAGATATTAGTAGAAAAATAAGAAGTACAGTTCAAAACAAATCTAAAAATGGAACTTGGATTACAAATGTACCATACGGATATGTTATGGTAGATTATCAAAAGAGAGAGTATAGAGTAGATCATTTAGCAGCACAAGTAGTCCAAAGAATTTATGAAATGTATGTTAAAGGATATGGTTATAAAAAAATAGCAGGCACTTTAACTGCTGAAGGAATACCAACACCAAAAACAAGACTTAAACAATTATGGGAGGAACAAGGAAAAACTTATATTGGACCTGTAAATGATGTATGGAACACAGCTTCTATTAATCACATAATAGGAAACGATTTTTACATTGGTACTTTAAGAACAAATAAATATTCAAGAAGAGGTATAAATGGAACTGATAAAAAATTATCAGAGGACAAACAATTTGTATTTGAAGATTTTCATGAACCAATATTAACTCATGAATTGTTTAATAAAGCACAGGCAGTTCATGAAAATAGAAAAAGAGAAAAAAGTCATTATAGAGGAACTAAAAAATATGATAATGATTATACAGGGTTAATGAAATGTGGAGATTGTGGTGCACCAATGTTTTCTATTAGCAATGGAAAAAGAAAGCCAGCATATTATTGTGGAGCGTATCATAATCATGGAAGGTCAGCTTGTACTAGCCACCATATATTAGTTTCAGTATTAGATGACTTAGTAAAAGCATATATTGTTATGATAAAACAAAATGCAGATAAAGTAATAGACTATTTAAATGGAGAATTAGACAAAAATAGAAAGCAAATGCAGAAAGATAATAATAGAGGAATTTTAGATACTCTGAAAACAGAAGAAGAAAAAGCAAAAAATGAATTAAAAGTAACAATGCAACAAAAAATTAGAGATATAATGAAAAATCCTACTAATAGAGAATATATAGAAGAAATGTATAGCACCATGGAAAGTGAATTAAATAGTAAATTGCAAACACTGAAATCTCAAATTGAATTAGAAGAAAAAAATAATAACAATAAGCAGAATATAGTACAAGTAAAGAAAGATACTTTGAAAATCTTTGATGATATTTTAGAAAAAGAAAAATTAGATAAACAAGATTTAGAAACTATAATCGATTGTATATATATATATGAAGATAAAATAATTATAAAATTAAAATCAAACATAGAGAATATATTAGATATAGGGAATAATATTGGAATATCAAGACAGAACATAACAGCAATACAAAAAAATCAGAACCATAATGACCGCAAATTCTTCACACAAGTGAAGAGAGGGGAACTTTGTTCCAATGTTATTAACAACGGTGATCCACTTGAAATCTTTACAGATAAAGAAGGAGAAGTTATATTAAAAAAATATTCACCAATAGGCGAATTGACAGAATTTGCAACAGGCTATGCAGAAACATTGGCAAAAACCACAGGTCATATTGCATGCATTACAGATAAAGATACTGTAATTGCTGTTTCTGGTGGATCAAAAAAAGAATTACTAGAACAAGATGTTAGTGAAGAATTAGAGAGACTTATGGATGACAAAGAAAAGTATACAAGCAAGGAAAATAATGATTTAGCAATTCCTATAACTAAAAATGAAAACAAAGAAAGAAGATATAATTCGCAAGTTGTATACCCAATTATTTCGGATGGTGATGTGATTGGAACTGTAATATTATTGTCAAAGGATAATAATACCAAAATGAATGAAGTTGAGCAAAAAGTCGCACAATCAGCAGCAAGCTTTTTAGGAAGTCAAATGGAAATATAATGTAATCATATTGTAATATTTTTGTAACATAAATGTAACGTAAAAACACTTGATTAATTGTATCTTTTATAGTATAAATAATATGAAAAAAATAGAAATTGAAACTCACAAAGGAGGAATACCAATGGAAGAATTTGAAAACAACAATTTTGTAAAAGCTGAGGTACCTGCAGAAATTAGCCAATGGACTAAAATAAAGAATTTCTTATTCCAAGAAATAACTGTTACATTGACACCAAAACAAGAAAGAGTATTTAAAGAAGTACACGACTTTTGGCATCAAGAAGTAAATCATGATTTCTGGTTCCAAGAAATTGAAATTATTGATAATATTACACTATAATAAATTGAAACTTATTAGTATGAAACTAATAAGTTTTTTTATTGTATAGGAAGAATTAGAAATTTTTCTATACAACAATAAGTTATATTAAGCAGTGTGTATTTGCAAAGCAAAATGCTCATGTGAAGAAACTATTTTTTATTGTGAATGTAAATTTTAAGTAAAATTACTTAAGAATACTTGAAAAGTAATTAGTTTTGATATAAAATGACGTTGTTTAGGATATACTAAACACATAAAAATAAAAGATGTAAAAATAACATCTAAAAGGAGGAAAAATTATGTCAATAAAATTAGGAATTAATGGTTTTGGAAGAATAGGAAATTTATCATTACAAGCAGCATTAAATAAAGAAAATGTTGAGGTAGTTGCAATAAATGATCCATTTATAAGAGCTGATTATATGGCATATATGATGAAATACGATACAATACATGGAAAATTTGAAGGAGAAGTTTACGAAAAAGATGGAAAACTAGTAGTAAACGGAAAAGAAATAAATGTATATAATGAAATGGACCCTAAAAATATACCTTGGGGAGAAGTTGGAGCTGAATATATATTAGAATGTTCAGGAGTATTTACTACTACTGAAAAAGCAAATGCTCACTTAGAAGCTGGTGCAAAAAAAGTTATTATATCTGCACCATCTAAAGATGCACCAATGTTTGTTATGGGAGTTAATAATGAAACATACACACCAGATATGAACATTATTTCAAATGCATCATGCACAACAAACTGTTTAGCACCACTTGCTAAAATAATAAATGATAACTTTGGAATTAAAGACGGATTAATGACAACAGTTCATAGCATTACAGCAACACAAAAAACAGTTGATGGAGCTTCTAAAAAAGACTGGAGAGGTGGAAGAGCAGCAAGCTATAATATTATACCATCATCAACAGGTGCTGCTAAGGCTGTTGGAAAAGTAATTCCTACATTAAATGGTAAATTAACAGGTATGTCATTCAGAGTACCAACAGTTGATGTTTCAGTTGTAGATTTAACTTGTAACTTAGAAAAGCCAGCATCATATGAAGAAATATGTGAAGCAGTAAAAAAAGCGTCAGAAAATGAAATGAAAGGCATAGTTGAATATGTATCTGACCCAGTGGTTTC
This sequence comes from uncultured Clostridia bacterium, assembly GCA_934167305.1. Classification (GTDB taxonomy): domain Bacteria; phylum Bacillota; class Clostridia; order TANB77; family CAG-508; genus CAG-273. The sequence continues at coordinate 10,774 of CAKPKQ010000015.1, forward strand.
ATCAGATTTTATACATGATGAGCACACATGTATTTTTGATAGTACAGCAGGAATAGCATTAACAGATAGTTTTGTTAAATTAGTTGCATGGTATGATAATGAATGGGGATATTCAAACAAATTAGTAGACTTAGCTATTTATATTGCTAATAAATAAAACTTACATAGTAGTAATATATAATATTACTACTATGAATTGTATTATAAATTTTATGTAGAAGGTGAAAATATGGAGAAAAAAACAGTACGTGATATAGACATAAAAGGAAAGAAAGTATTAGTACGTTGTGATTTTAATGTTCCAATAAAAGACGGAGAAATTGCAGATGACACAAGAATTAGGGCAGCTCTTCCAACAATAAAATATTTATTAGAAAATGGAGCTAAAGTTGTACTTTGTTCACATTTAGGAAGACCAAAAGGAGAAGTTAACTCTAAATATTCACTTGCTCCTGTAGCTCAAAAATTATCACAAGAGTTAGGCCAAGAAGTAAAATGTGCAGAAGATGTTACTGGTCCAAGTGCAAAAGGCATGGCAAATGACTTACAAGAAGGAGAGGCTGGACTTCTTGAAAATGTTCGTTTTGATCCAAGAGAAGAACAAAATGATGATAGCCTAGCTGTAGAACTATCTGAATTAATTGGAAATGATGGAGTATATGTAAATGACGCTTTTGGAACAGCACATAGAGCACATGCATCAACTGAAGGTGTTGCACACCATGTAGATGAAGCTGTTGCTGGACTTTTAATGGAGAGGGAGATTGAAAAATTAGGTGCAGTACTTGAAAATCCAGAAAAACCATTTGTAGCAATTTTGGGAGGAGCAAAAGTATCTGATAAAATTGGAGTTATTGAAAACTTAATGGATAAAGTTCAAACAATAGAAATTGGTGGAGCAATGGCAAATACATTTTTAAAAGCAAAAGGATATGACATAGGTTCATCTAAATATGAAACAGACAAAATAGATGTTGCTAAAGATATTATGCAAAAAGCTTTCTCAAAAGGTGTAGAAATTGTACTACCTAAAGATGCACGTTTAGCTAAAATACCGGAAGGCACAGAACTAACACCAGAAGTAGTTGAAAATTCAGAACATAAAAAGTCAAAATTATTTACAGAAAAAGAAATTAAAGATGGAAAGGGAGAAAGCTTAGAAGGTTGGCAAATACTAGATGTAGGAGATACTACATTAACGTATTTTGCTGATAGACTTGAAGGAGCAAAAACTGTTGTATGGAATGGTCCTTTAGGATATACTGAGGTACCTGAATTTGCCCAAGGCACACAAAAAATTGCAACATTTATATCTAATACTAATGCTAAATGTGTAATTGGTGGAGGAGACTCAGTTGCTGCTATACAAAAAATAAAAAAATCAGCAAAACAAAATGGAGTAGATGTAAAACAACAATTTAGTAATATATATTTATCAACTGGCGGAGGAGCTTCTTTGGAATTCCTAGAAGGCAAAACATTACCAGGAATTGCAGCATTAAATGACAAGACAAAACAACAAAATAAAGCTCAAGAAAGTGGAACTCATAAAAGTGTTGAACAACAAATCACAGAATAGGAAAGGCGGTATATATATGCGAAGAAAAGTTGTTGCGGGAAATTGGAAGATGAATATGCTTCCTAATGAGGCAATTGATTTTATTGAAAAAATATCACCATTTGCAAAAAAATCTAAAGCAGAAACTATATTGTGTGTTCCATATACAGATTTGATGTATAGTCTACTTACAGCACAAGATACAAATATAAAAATAGGAGCGCAAAATATGCACTGGGAAGAAAAAGGCGCATATACAGGTGAAATTTCTGGACAAATGCTAAAATGTATTGGTGTTGAATATGTGATTATAGGTCATTCAGAAAGAAGACAATATTTTGCAGAAACAGATGAAACTGTGAATAAAAAGATAAAAGCAGCATTGATAAATGGACTAAAACCAATTATATGTGTTGGTGAAACACTAGAACAAAGAGAACAAGGAAAGCAAGAAGAAATTATAACAAATCAAACTCATTTGGCATTAGAAGGCTTAAGTGAAGAACAAATGAAAAATGTTATGATTGCATATGAACCAATATGGGCAATTGGTACAGGAAAAACTGCTACATCTGAAGATGCAAATAATGCAATAAAATCAATTAGAAATCAAATTGAAAAAGACTATGGTAAGAATATTGCAGAGGACATCATTATATTATATGGTGGTAGTGTTAAACCAGAAAATAGCAGAGAATTATTTTCAATGTCTGACATAGATGGAGGTCTTGTCGGAGGAGCAAGTTTAAAAGCAGAAGAATTTATTAAAATATTATCAATTTAGAAGGAATGGAGAAAAATAATGGACAGAAAACCAATAATGCTAATGATATTAGATGGATTTGGAATAAATGAAAACGAAAAAGGAAATGCAGTTAAATTAGCTAATACACCTAATATTGATAAACTAATGAAAACATGGCCAACTACTCAAATTCATACAAGTGGGTTGGCAGTGGGATTACCAGAAGGACAAATGGGAAATTCGGAAGTTGGTCATACAAATATAGGAGCAGGACGAGTAGTATATCAAGATTTAACACGTATTACAAAATCAATTGAAGATGGAGAATTTTTTAGTATTAAAGAGCTAACAGCAGCAATCGATAACTGTAAAAAATATAATTCAAAACTTCATATTATGGGACTTCTTTCAGATGGTGGAGTTCATAGTCATATTAGACATTTATTTGCATTACTAGAATTAGCAAAAAGAAAAGATTTTGAAGATGTATATGTACACTGTTTCTTAGATGGAAGAGATACACCACCTGCTTCAGGAGAAAGCTATATTCTACAACTTGAAGAAAAAATGAAAGAAAAAGGCGTAGGTAAAATAGCAAGTATATCTGGCAGATTTTATAGTATGGATAGAGACAAAAGATGGGACAGAGTCGAAAAAGGCTATAAAGCTTTAGTATATGGAGAAGGAGAAAAAGCAACATCTGCTATTGCTGGAATAGAAGCATCATATCAAAAAGAAGTATTTGATGAGTTTGTTGAACCAACAGTTATATGTAATGGCGAAGAACCAATTGCGACAATTGACAATCATGACTCAGTTATATTCTTTAACTTTAGGCCAGATAGAGCAAGAGAAATAACAAGAAGTTTAGTTGATCCAGAATTTGATGGGTTTGAAGTAAAAACATTAGATTTATATTATGTATGTTTCACTCAATATGATGAAACTATACCAAATGTTCAAATTGCATTTAAACCAGAAGTGCTAGTTAATACATTTGGAGAATATGTTTCTAAAAAAGGATTAACACAATTAAGAATTGCAGAAACAGAAAAATATGCACATGTTACATTCTTCTTTAATGGAGGAGAAGAAAAACAATATAAAGGAGAAGATAGAATTTTAATACCATCTCCTAAAGTTCAGACTTATGACTTAAAACCTGAAATGAGTGCTATAGAAGTAACAGACAAAGTTGTTGAAGCAATAAACTCAGACAAATATAACTGTATTATATTAAATTATGCTAACCCAGATATGGTAGGTCATACAGGAAGTCTAGAGGCTGCAATTAAAGCTATTGAAACAATTGATGGATGTGTGGAAAGAGTTGTGGAAGCAATGGAACAAAAACAAGGAATAATCTTAATGACAGCAGACCACGGAAATGCAGAGCAAATGATAGATTATAAAACTGGAGAGCCACACACAGCACATACTACAAACCCAGTTCCATTAGTTTTAATAGGAATGCAAGGTGTAAAATTGAAAGAAGGCAAACTTGCAGATTTAGCACCAACAATGTTAGATATTATAGGGCTAGAAAAACCTGAAGAAATGACAGGAAATAGTCTTATTGAAAAATAACAAAAAGAAAGGGAGGATAATCATGAAAGATTATTTGGAAATTGAAAGCGTAAGAGCGTTAGAAGTATTAGATTCAAGAGGAAATCCAACTGTACAAGTAGAAGTAGTAACAGAAGGAGGATTTTCAGGAGTTGCTATGGTTCCATCAGGAGCATCAACAGGAAGCTTTGAAGCTGTTGAATTAAGAGATGGAGACAAAGAAAGATATTTAGGAAAAGGTGTATTAAAAGCAGTTAAAAATGTAAATGAAGTTATTAGCAAAGAAATTGAAGGAATGAACGTATATGAGCAAGCTAAAATAGATGCTACAATGATTAAACTTGATGGAACAGAAAACAAGGGAAAATTAGGCGCTAATGCTATGCTTGGAGTTTCTTTAGCAGTAGCAAAAGCAGCTGCAGCTTCATTAGGAATGAGCTTATATAACTACATTGGAGGAGTAAATGCAAAAGAATTACCTGTTCCAATGATGAATATTATGAATGGTGGAAAACATGCAGACAGCTCTTTAAGTGTACAAGAATTTATGATTATGCCAGTTGGAGCTAAAACATTTAGTGAATGCATGAGAATGGGTGTAGAAGTATACCATAACTTAAAGAAAGTATTAAAATCAAAAGGATATTCAACAGGTGTTGGAGATGAAGGAGGATTTGCTCCAAACTTAGGAAGCGAAGAAGAAGCAGTAGAATTAATTATAGAAGCAATCAAACAAGCTGGATATAAACCAGGAGAAGATGTATGCTTAGCATTAGACGTTGCAGCAACAGAAATGTTTGATGAAGCTAAAAAAATAGGAAAAGACGGATATTACTTCTGGAAAACTGATGAGTTTAAAACAAAAGATCAAATGATAGACTTTATAGTTGAATTAGCAGAAAAATATCCTATAATCTCAATTGAAGATGGATTAGCAGAAGAAGATTGGGAAAGTTGGAAAAAACTAACTGAACGTATTGGAAACAAAATTCAATTAGTAGGGGATGACTTATTTGTAACAAATATGAAGAGATTACAAAAAGGAATTGACAATAATACAGCAAATAGTATATTAATTAAATTAAACCAAATTGGAACATTAACAGAAACATTAGATGCAATTGAACTAGCAAAGAGAAATGGATATACAGCAGTTGTATCACATAGAAGTGGTGAAACAGAAGACACAACATTAGCTGATGTTGCAGTTGCAACAAATGCAGGACAAATTAAAACTGGTGCACCATGCAGAACAGATAGAGTTGCTAAATATAACAGACTATTAAATATTGAAGCAGAATTAGGAGATGTAGCAGTATTTAGAGGTCGTAAAGCTATAAAATAATTTTACTTAGTGTGAAAAATACCAAAGGTATTTTTCACACCACTACATAAATATTCTGGGGTATCGCCAAGCTGCTGTGGCTGTTCGAAGCTTTAGCTGAGTTACAGCGTCAGTATGCAGGGAGCGATAGCGAGTCGCTGGTAAGTAAACTTATTCGTGACTAAAATTTCAAATATTCTGGGGTATCGCCAAGCGGTAAGGCATCGGACTCTGACTCCGACATTCCTGTGTTCGAATCACAGTACCCCAACCAAAAAAAGTATCTAGTTTTTTCTAGATACTTTTTTCTTAATTTTTTATTTATCTATTTCTTTTTTCTTTTTTAGTCTGTTAAATCTTAATATATTGAATATAATTGAGCCTATAAGAAATGTAGAAACTGTGAATATTACAGAATAAATACCAGTTTGAGGAATTGGGTCCTCGGCTATAGTATTGTCTTTTGGTGGTTCTGGTTCAGGCTCTGGTGTTGGTTCAGGGTCAGGATCGGGTTTAGGATCAGGATCTGGTGTTGGGGTGTCTTCTATAAGTAACCTAATAGCAGGGGAAACATCAGATGAAGACTTATCCTTACCTTCTTCAGATTCATAATCAATGTCTACTTTTTCGTTAGTAGGAAGAATTTTCTTAACAATTTCTTCATTATATTCATCTTTTAAGGTTAAATTATAACTTAAAGTTGCAACTTCACCTTCTGGAAGTAAATCGATTTTCCATACAATACTATTATCAGAAGGGTCAACTTCAGCAGAAACGCTTCCAATATTAGGTGATTTGTCATATTCAAAGTTAAAATTTTCAAGAATTTCTCTTGGGAAATAATCTTTAATAACAATATTTTTTAAAGATACATCTCTTGATACGGCAATATTTTTATAAATATCTTCATTTATAGTTTTGTATAAATTTTCATAATCTATATAGTAGAATTTGCCTACTGTAGGATTAGAAACTGTTCCAAATATTTCTGTTGCAAGTTCGCCATATGTCATATGTTTGCCTGTGCTTTCAATGACAGGGGCTGAAGGATTTTCAATATTACTATCATCTGATCCCATCAAAACAGAAAAAATATTATAACCTTTAGATGCCAAACTTTTTAATTTGTTTCTAGTGTTTGTTGCATTAACCCCTGAATATGTCATAGTATGAGCTGTATCTAAAGATAAATTAGGTACGCCATCAGATATTAATATAATATATTTTTCAGATTCAGTACTATTGCTGAAATTAGATTCTGCAATACTTAGTCCTGCTTCAATGTTAGTACGAGGTCCACCATTTTTAGAATATCCACTAATTGAAGAGTTAACACTTTCTTTTGAATCAGAAAGTCCTAACAACAATGTAGCATCATTTAGAGTGCCTTCACGATATGTATTTGTATATAATTCACTAGAGAAGCCTACAACACCTATTTTTATATTTTCAAAATATTCAAATAGACTATTGGTAAGTTGTTTTGCTGCTTCAATAACGTATTGATTTTTTATTTTATTTTCATATGTTTCTGTCATACTTTTTGAGTTGTCTAATACCAAAAAAAGTTCTACTGGTTTAGTTACTTTTGTACTTTTTGCTGTATTTTTTATTGTTAATGTTAATGTAACTTCTTTTTTATTAGAGTCAAATTTAGTAAGTTCTTTTGTAAAATCTCCAAGATCTTTTATTTTTATTTCACAAACGCTTCTGTCTACAACCTCCATTGTTGTTTTGCTTGCACTTACAGTAGCCGCAAATGAGGTGGTACAAATTAAAAAAAGTGAAATAAAAATAATTACAATAGTAAATAATTTATTTCTCATTTTAAAGACTCCTTTATTTTACGTTTTAGCACTATTTATTATATCTCGAAATAAGCCAAAAATCAAGTAGTTGCTGTAAAATTCGAATAAATGCTTTAAACTTTATAAGAAAAAATATTGTAAAATAAAAAATACAATGATATAATTTCATATATATAATATACAAAAGAAGGAGGAATAATAATGTTGGGTATAGTTTCATTTACAGTAAGTATAATATCTGTAATAATGTCTTTTTTTACAAAAATGTTATTACCAGCATTTATAACAGCAATGGGAGCAATTATAATAGCTGTTATATCTGCATATCATAAAGATATAGATGAAAAGGAAAAAGACAGTAACCATTCAAGAGCACTTGAAGTAGGTACAGTAGTTATTTCTGCCGCTACAATACTTAGTTACTTTGTATTCACTATAATTGCATAATTAAGTTTAGACAAAGAAAATTTTATGTATATAAAAAACAAACTGGTTGTATGAGTACAGCTAGTTTGTTTTTATATATACAGCATTATTAAAAATAAAACTTATGAACAATAATAATAAAAATAACCAATAATATTCTTGAAAAAAAGTTAATAATTTAGGAATAAAATTAAATTTATTTTTTATAAGATCTACAAATAGTCTAACAAAAAAATAAATAAAAAATAAAAACAAAGGTATACTTAAAAGATTAAATTTTAATGCATTTAGAAAATCAAAATGAATAATAGATATAAATGCTCTGGTCATACCACATGCAGGACATAAAATACCAGTAACTGATTTAAAAATACAAGTTACTGGTAGAAAGAGTACCAGACATAAAAAAATTATTAAAATTACTAATATAATAAAATTTTTTATTCTGTTCATTTCAAAAATTAATCCCTAAATTCATTTCCATCTGCGTCTACTGTAATACTTCCAGTTAAGATTAGAATACCTTCAATAAGTCCCCAAATTGCTGATACAAATGCTAAAGCTCCACAACTTAATATAGTAATTAATAATTGAGCTATAGCTTTTCCATTATATCCTAAGTAAAAGTTGTGAACACCAAAGGTACCTAAAAATATACCAAATAATGCTGCAGCTAATTTTGATTTTGCATTAGGGTTTGCAGTTGTATTTTGGCTACTTGTATTTTCTTTAGTCTCTGGTTCTGGAGTGGTAGTAGTTTCATTATTTATAACTTTTTTGCAATCTTCGCAAAGTTCTTCTCCATCATCAATTGGCTTTCCACATTGTTTACAGAACATAATAATTCCTCCTTAATATTAACTATAAGTTTATTATACAATATTCTGCAAATTTTGCAATATTTTTAATAAACTTTTAATTATTGCGAATATATTTTTTTGAAAAATATATCTTGTAATATATATACAAAAATGATAAAATTTAGAAATGAAAATGAAAAAATAGGAGGAAAGTCCTTGGAAAAACAAGAAATCTATGAATTACTAGAAAGAAATTTAGTAAACAGTAAAATAAAAGTAGATGAACCAATGAAAAATCATACCAATTTTAGAATTGGTGGAAACGCAGATATACTTGTTAAAGCTGAATGTCTAGAAGACATAAAATACATAAGAAGGGTCACAAAAGAAAATAATATTCCACTTATAATACTTGGAAACGGAAGTAATGTATTGGTATCAGATAAGGGAATAAGAGGAATTGTATTAAAAATAGGACTAAAAAACATAAAAATAACTGAAAGTAAAAATGCCATAATAGAAGCTGATGCTGGAGCTATGTTGGGAACTATAGCTCAACTTTTATTAAAGCAAAGTATTTCAGGATTTGAGTTTGCAGCAGGGATTCCTGGAAGCATTGGTGGAGCCATACGTATGAACGCAGGAGCATATGGCGGAGAAATGAAGGATATTGTTAAAGATGTAACTATATTAGACGAAAATGATGAAATTAGAACAATTGCTAATGCAGAATGTGAATTTTCGTATCGACACAGTAGATTTACAAATTCAAGAAAAATAATCTTAGGCACAACAATAGAATTACCATATGGAAATGAAAATGATATAAGAGAAAAAATGGAAGAGTATGCAAAAAGCAGAAAAGAAAAACAGCCTATAACTTTACCATCAGCAGGAAGCACTTTTAAAAGAGGTGAAGATTTTATTACAGCAAAATTAATTGATGAATGTGGACTTAAAGGGTATACATCAGGAGATGCACAAGTATCAACACTTCATGCAGGTTTTATAGTCAACACAGGAAATGCTACTGCACAAGATGTTTTAAATGTGATAAATCATGTAAAACAAGTAGTGTTAGAAAAGACAGAAAAGAAAATTGAACTAGAAATTGAATTGTTAGGAGAAGGAATAGAGTAATGAAAGGTTTTTTTGGATGGTTTAGGAATAGTGCTAAAATGAAAAGATGGATATTATTAGTTTTAGTAGGAATTGTATTAGCATGCTATGGAATGTCAAGCATTTTAACTGCAGAGAGGTTGGACTTTTGGCCTTTAGCTAAAATTGTTTTATGCTTTATTGTAGGTTTTGTACTTGTAATACTTGGAATGATACATATGCAAAAAAGAACATTGGAATTACTAGTACAAGAAACTGATAATAGGATAGAAGATGAGAAAACAAAAGTAAATAGCTTAATATATAATAAAAAAATATATGATCAAGGACCTAAAATAGTAGCAATAGGTGGAGGAACTGGACTAAATTCAGTATTAAAAGGATTAAAAAATTATACAGACAATCTTACTGCTATTGTTACTGTATCTGATTATGGAGAAATAATACCAGAATCAAGAAGAACACTAGAAACAATGCCATTAGACGATATAAAAGAGAGTTTGGTTGCATTATCAAAAGATGAGAATACTATGGAAAAGCTTATGAATATGCAATTTTCAAAAGGTAAGTTAAAAAATTTATCTTTTGGAGATATATATTTGTTGGGAATGAAAGAGTTATGTGGAGATTTTGCCAAATCAATTGAACAAACTCGAAATGTGTTAAATATAACTGGAAGAGTATTGCCTGTTACATTAGAGCCAATAAAAATATGTGCTGAGCTTGAAGATGGAACAGTAATAGAAAGTAGAGATAAAATTCCTGAAATCGTAAATTCAAAAACAAGTAGAATAAGTCGTATATTTATTAATCCAACAAATTGCAAAGTCGCACCAGGAGTAATAGAAGCGATAGAAGAAGCTGATGCAATTGTTATAGGACCAGGAAGCTTATACACTAATGTTATTCCAAATCTTTTGGTAAATGGTGTAGCAAAAGCAATAAAAGAAAGTAAAGCATTTAAAATATATGTAAGTAATATAATGACAACAACTGGACAGACAGACAATTATACTCTATCTGATCACATAAAAGCAATAAATGATCATGCTGGTAAAGGAGTAATAAAATATTGTATATATGACACAGGAGAACTAATTCCGGAATACATTAGAAAGTATAATATGCAAGGACAAGAATTAGTACAAATAGATACTGCAAAAGCAAAAGAACAAGATGTATACTTAATGCAAAGGGATTTATCATGTGTTGTTGGGGATCATATAAGACACAATCCAGATGCAATTGCAGCTTCAATAATACAACTAATATGTGATGATTTGAAATTCAAAGATATGCAAAATGACACAAAATATGTTTTACTAAATGATAGACTTAGAGAAGCTAAAAAATCGTTAAAAGAAGAAAAGAAAAATGATAACATGAGAAAAACCAAAAAAAGAAAAGACAGAGGAAAAAGCAAATTCTTTGAAAAGTATCAAGAAAGAATTGATTCAATACAAGAATCAGATGAAAAATTAAAAGTTAGACAAGAACAAGAAAAAGAGCAAGAGGAAAAAGAAAAATTTTTAAAAGATATTAGAAAGAAAAAGTAGAACAAAAGATAGGGGATATACAAATGAAATACGAAAATTTAGAATTTGAAAAAGCATTAAAACAAGAATGGTTAGTTACAAATGGAATTGGAGGATATAGTAGTTCTAGTATCTTAGGTATTAATACTCGAAAATACCATGGATTATTAGTAGCACCATTGAATCCACCTGGAAATAGAAATGTAATTTTATCTAAAGTTGATGAATGCTTTGAGAGTGGCGGAAAAGAATATCCAATATATTCTAATATTGGAAAAGACTATATTTCAAAAGGATATCAATATTTAAAATCATTTGAAAAGGAATATATTCCAATATTTACATATGAAGTGGATGGAGCAATTATAAAGAAATACGTATGCATGGAATATGGGAAAAATACAGTGTGCGTATTATATAATATAAAAAATAATGAAAAAAGAACGAAGTTTAAAATAGCTCCAATAATGAATTTTAGGGATTTTCATACAACAACACCAAATGCTAAATTTGATTTAAAACAAGAAATTAAAGATACAAAAATTAAAGTAATTATAAATAACAGAAACCAAAATCCAGTATATATGAAAGTATCAGAAGGAAAATATGTACAACATTTTGATGATACTTTTAAAAATATGTATTACATAGAAGAAGAAAAAAGAGGACAAGGAGCAGAAGAAAATTTATCTGTTCCAGGTGTGTTTGAAGTAAAATTAAGAGCAAATGAAGAAAAATTCATTACATTTATCTGTTCTTTAGAAGAAAATATAGATGAACTAGATGGCAAAACATTAATAAATAAAGAAATAGTACGTATAACAAGTGAATTATATGACTCATATTTATTAAATACCAAAAAAGAATATTCAGAACAATATAAAACTTTGATGAGAGATTATATAATTGCATCAGACAATTTTGTCGTATATAGGCCAGCATTTGCTCTATATACAATAATTGCAGGATATCCGTGGTTCTTAGACTGGGGAAGAGATGCACTAATTTCTTTTGAAGGAACGGTACTTATTCCAAGAAGATTTAATATTGCAAAAGAAATATTACTAACATTTGTAAGAGATATAAAATATGGATTAGTACCAAACGGCTACTCTGGATATGATGGAAGACCATTGTATAATAGTGTTGATGCGTCACTACTACTATTTGAACAAGTTAGAAAGTATTTAGAATATACTCATGATTATGAATTTTTAAAATCTCAATTATATGATACATTAAAGAGAGTAATAGAAGCGTATATAACGGGAATAGATTTAGATGGAAACAATATTCACCTAGACAATGATGATGGACTACTATCATCTGGTACACCACAAATACAAAATACATGGATGGATGCAAAAATTGGAAACATTGTTGTAACACCTAGAAATGGAAAAGCAATAGAAGTAAATTCTTTGTGGTATAATGCACTAAAAATAATGGAAAACTTTGCAAATTTATACAAAGAAAAAGACTTAGCAAAGAAATATGCTGACTTAGCGAAAAAATGTAAGGAAAACTTTATAAAAAAATTTTACAACAAAAAAAGAAAGTGTTTTGATGATCTAGTAGGCGATAATTCGATTAGACCAAACCAATTATTTGCAATTGGTTTGTATTATCCAGTTGTTGACCCTAAAACAGATGAGGCAAAAACTGCATTTGAAACGGTCACAAAAAAATTGCTAACACCATATGGGCTAAAAACATTAGCCAAAGGTGAAAAATGCTATAGAGAAATATATGAAGGAGACCAAATAAAAAGAGATATGAGCTATCACCAAGGAATTACTTGGCCATGGCTTTTAGGTATTTATTCTGATAGCTTTTTAAATATTATAAATTCAGAAAAAAATAAAACAAAAAAGAAAGAATTGGAAGCAAAATATATTGAATTTGCAGAAAATGTTGAAAAAACGTTCTATGAGGAAATGTATAATAGGTCGACTGTTGGAAGTATAAGTGAAATATATGATTCTGCAAAGCCATATGAAGCAAAAGGAGCATATGCACAAGCATGGTCAGTGGCAGAAGTATTTAGAATTATTATCAAAAATCACAATAGACGTTAGAAATAAGAAAAGAGGAAAAATGAGAATATTAGGAATTGACCCTGGTTTTGCAATAACAGGATATAGCATAATAGATTATATAGGAAACAAATTTAAGTTAATAGCATCTGGAGCAGTACTTACAAAAGCAGGAGAATCATTTCCGCAAAGATTGTTAAAACTTAATAATGATCTAGAAGAAATAATAGATACATATAAACCAGATGCAATATCTGTGGAAGAGTTATTTTTTAACAATAACGCAAAAACTGCTATAAATGTAGCACAAGCAAGAGGAGTAATACTTGTAGTTGGATGTAGAAAAGGAGTACCTACTTATGAGTATACACCACTTCAAATAAAACAATCAGTAGTTGGATACGGAAGAGCTGATAAAATACAGGTGCAAAAAATGGTAAAAACAATATTAAAAGTAGAAAATTTACCAAAACTAGACGATACAACAGACAGCATGGCAGCAGCAATATGCCATGCACACTCAGCAAAATTCTCAGAAAAATTATAATGTCAGTTTGGGGACGTTTCTTTAACTGACAAAAATGTCACTTCGGGGACATATCTTAAGGGTAGAAGTGTCCCTCGACTGACAAAAATGTCAGTTAAAGATACGTCCCCAAACTGACATGAAAGGAAAAAAGTGATGGCGATATATTTATTTTATGGTGAGGAGACATACTTATTAGAAACAAGAATTAAAAAGATAAAAAAAGAGTTTGCACAGCTTGTTCAAGGTATAAACTTTATTCAAATTGATGATACAAATGTAGCAGAGCTGATTTCAGATTTAGAAACTCCAGCGTTTGGTTTTGATAAGAAACTTATTATTGCCAAAAATACGGGACTATTTAAGAAAGAGAAAAAATCTAATAAATCTGATACAAAAAAGAAAAAGAATGATGAAAGCAAATTGCCATTATATGAAAAAATTGCTAAGTACATAGAAAATAATAAGGATGATTTAAAAGATTCAGTAGATTTACTTTTTATAGAACAAGAAGTTGATAAAAATTCTTTATATCAAACAATTGATAAAATTGGAGAAGTAAAGGAATTTACTCTTTTAAAGTTACCTGAGTTGATTACGAATATAAGAAAAATAGCATTAGCATATAAAGTAAATATCAATGATGAAACAGCAAAATACTTAGTGGAATGCTGTGGAACAAGTATGCAGGACTTGATAAATGAAATACGAAAATTGATAGAGTATAAAGGGGAAAATAATACTATTACTAAGCAAGATGTTGATTTGTTGTGCACTAAACAAATACAAGCAGTTATTTTTGATTTGACTGATAATCTTGGAAAAAAGGAGACAGGAAAGGCTTTAGCAATATATAATGGGTTAATTAGTAATAAAGAGCCAATCCAAAAAATATTAATTACATTGTACAATCATTTCAAAAAGTTATATATTATAAAAATTGCTGAAAAATATAATGAAGATGTAGCTACGGCTATGAATTTAAAACCAAATCAACTATTTTTAGTTGGAAAATATAAAGGACAAGCACGTTACTTTAATGTACAAGAATTAAGAGAAATATTAAATGCTTTAATAGAATTGGATGCAAACTACAAAGTAGGATTAATTTCATTAGAAATAGGAATGGAAGCTATATTGTGCAGGTATTGTTCTAAGTAAATGCTATGTGAACTTGAAATTTGATATATAATTTTTCTATAAAAAACGGACGTAAAGTTCGTTTTTTTTGTATATTTAGAGAGAAGAGAAATAAAATATATAAAGGAGGATATATATGAAAAATTCAAAAATTAAAGTTTTTATTAAAGCAATTATAATACCTGTAATAGTTGGTGGAGTTGTTGGACTTATAATATCAAAATCAATAGATTATAATACTTTACAAAAGCCACCATTATCACCGCCAAGTATATTGTTTCCAATAGTATGGACACTATTATATGTTTTAATGGGAATATCATATGGAATATTAGAGATAAATAAACTAGTAGATAAGAAAATAAATGTGATTTATTATTTACAATTAGCCGTTAATGCCCTATGGTCGATAATCTTTTTTACGCTCAAATGGAGGCTGTTTGCATTTATATGGATAATATTACTTGATATACTTGTAATAATAATGATAAAGAAATTTTATGACAAAAATAAAACTGCAGGATTACTTCAAATACCATATATAATATGGACACTATTTGCTACTTATTTAAATTTTGGAGTATATTTATTAAATAGAGGTACTTTTATGTAAAAAAGTACCTCTATTATGTGGAAAATTGTAAAAATATATGGTATAATAATCAGACAGGAAAAAAGAGAGGAATGAGAAGTAATGCCAAACTGGAGAGTCCACATGGAAATAGCAAAAAGGCTAAATGAAAAATTAAATTTTAATGATGAAGATTTGAATCTGTTTTTATTAGGTAGTATAGCACCAGACATAAATAATGGATATATTATTAAGGATGTTTCTAAAATTTGTGATCATGGACAAACTCATTTATATAAAGAAGAAGATCACTCAACATATACTAATTTTTATAGTAAATATCTAAATATACTTGAAACAAACCCGGTAGCTTATGGCTATTTTATTCATTTATAT